>NZ_JBHWYR010000080.1:0-18639 GCF_042728695.1 Bacillus sp. NPDC060175 | reverse complement strand
AATCCTCTTTTAATTTTTTTTTTTTCATTGTCACTTTTGGTAAATTTAATAAATAAGGATGTATATGTTTCTTGTCTAAACATATAAAATTTCAATGTTAAACAATTTATTAGAAAAAGAATACCAGCTAATAAAATAACGCCTCTAATTTGAATAATTCCCATTAAATACCCCCCTAATAAAGGGCCTATTAGGTTTCCTAAGAAAAGGGCGCTATGATAATAACCAAATGTCAAACTTTCCATTTTTTCAGGGGCGTGTTTTCGTATCAAACTAATTACGGAAGGAAGAAGACCGCCTACACATATTCCCATCAAAAATCTAGCGAAAAGAAAAAGCCAGATAGAAGAAAATAGTGCTTGAGAAACATAACAGATAAAATTTCCTAGTAAACAAATTAATAATATAATTTCTGGACCAACTTGATCAGCTTTTTTTCCTATAATGGGCGAAAAAATCATAATTGAAAATCCTGAGATAGAAACAGCTAAACCTACCATAGTTGATAAAAAGGAATCTGTATGCCACATACTTTCAACATAAGATGCTAAAAATGGAGAAGTACTCATAGTTGAAAATTGAATTAGAAATCCTGTTATAAACAAAGTCCCAATTGGAGATTGCTTTATAATCTCCTGAAATTCATTAAAAATATTTAAGCGCTTTGTTCCCTTTTTAATATTTTTTGATTTAAGAGGTTCTGGTTTGTTTAATTCATCTAAAAATAATACTATAAGAATACCAGCAAGTAATAACATTGCACTTGAAACATAAAGAACTTTATAAAGGCCTATCCATTCTCCTAAAATCCCACCTATTAAAGGGCCAAAAATATTACCAGCATATGCACCAGATTGAGCACCACCTAGTGCATATCCAACTCTTTCTTTTGGTGTATTCATCGTAATAAATGGGGAAGAAGCGGGTATAAACCCCCCAAATATCCCCAGAATAAATCGAAGAATTAATAAGTGTAAAGCAGAAGTACTAAAAGTCATCAATCCTGTCACAATTGCCATTCCAATTGCAGAACGAACAAGAATAGTTTTTCTACTGCTTCTATCTGCAATCTTTCCCCAGATAGGTTGAAAAATAAAAGCAGATAAAAAAGTAGCACCAAAAATCATCCCAGTCCAAAGCTGAATATCAGCTTGATTATGAACTCCTAAATCATGTTTAAGATAAATTGGAATAAAAGGTATAATTAAGCTAAATGCAGACATGACTAAAAATTGTGTAATGCTTAAAACATACATATTCTTTTTCCAAATTTCCAACCTTACTCACTTCTTTCACTAATCTAATAATTTCATAGAATTTATAGGATATCGATCACCTATAGCCGCTCCTAGTGGAGCAACTTTATCTATGGACTCTTTGATATCTTTAGTCAGCTTAATATCAATTGCAGCAATATTTTCCTCTAAATATGATATTTTTTTCGTTCCAGGTATCGGAATTAAATCTTCCCCATTAGATAACAACCAAGATAAAGCAAGTTGTGAGGGTTTTATATTCATTTCCTTTGCTAGTTTTTCTAATTTATCAAGCAATGAAAGGTTATAATCAAAATTTTCTTCTTGAAAACGTGGTGTATTCCTTCTATAGTCACTTTCTACTAGTTTGTCAATTGATTTAATCTTCCCAGATAAAAAACCACGTCCTAATGGACTATAAGGTACAATTGCAATATTCAGCTCACGACAAAGAGGTAAAATTTCTTCTTCTATATCTCTACTCCATAATGAGTATTCTGTTTGTAATGCTGCTATGGGGTGCACTTTTTGTGCACGTCTAATAGTTTGAACTGATGCTTCTGAAAGTCCAATATTCCGGACTTTTCCTTCTTCCACCAATTGTTTCATAGCTCCTACGGTTTCTTCAATAGGAACTCTAGGATCTACCCGATGCAAATAATAAAGATCGATATAGTCTGTATCTAAACGCTTTAAGCTTTCTTCACATGCCTTTTTTACATATTCAGGTCTTCCGTTAATTTCTATAACCGCTCCAGAATCATTTCTAACAAAACCAAATTTAGTAGCAATGTTAATATTTTTTCTCGAACTTTTTAATGCTCGCCCAATTAATTCTTCATTTTTCCCTAGGCCGTATTGGTCTGCAGTATCAAATAAATTCACACCCAGTTTTAGAGCATGATGAAGGGTATCAATTGATTTCTCCTCATTTTGATTACCATAGTATTCCGACATCCCCATACACCCTAGACCTAAAGCAGATACACGCAAAGATCCAATGTTTCTATATTTCATTTTTTTTCCTCCTTTAATTCATAATATACATTAAAAGTATATCGATTAGAGCACACTATAAAGCAAGAGAAAATTAATAAATATACAAGATCTATTACTAACCACATACTAAAATTAAAAAAGTTATGGGATCTTCAAAAGAGGTGAAACAAGCAAATCAATTGCGACATCGAGTCATTCAAGGTTTAACAACTGCATACCCCTTCAACCTACTCTTTCGGTTGGCAAATGTTTCTCGGAGCAATTATTATAAATAGCTAAACCGACAAGAAACCTTACACCAAGACAACAGGAAAATAAAATAAGTGAACGGAACAATATAGGGTTAGTTATTGGTACTGTACAAGAAGCCATAAAAAAAACGAGATGTAAAAGGAACCATCTTGCATAGTGACCAAGTATTCCAATACACATCTCATTGATATAATCGGGTTACCACCCAATACCATCTTACTCGTAGTATGTCCAGAAAAGGAATTTGTTTAGAAAATGCTCGCATAGAAAATTTCTTTGGACACCTCAAATCAGAATGTTTGTACTTACACAACTTCCAAACAAAAGAAGGAGTAATGAAAGCCGTATAAGAGTACATTTATTTTTATAACACAGAACGATTTCAAGAAAAGCTAAATCACCTGAGTCCGATAAAATATCGAGCTCAGGTGATAAAAAGCACATAACTATATAGGTCTTTTCTCTACTATCTACTTGACAGGAGTATATTTCACTTGTAAAAGGATCTTTATTGAAAATAACATATTCTACGGCTTAATTTTGTCCCTCCATTTCTTTATAGTAATCAACTTTTTCGCTGATTTTTGTTAAATCATCCTGTAGTTCTTTAATTTGCGCAAGCACTTTATTTTGGTGAGCTTCTAATAACTCCCGACGCTCACTTATTGTAGAATTACCTTTACGCCTTAATTCTGCAAATTTTTTCATTTCATTAATAGGCATTTTAGTTTTACGTAACTTAATAAGAAAATCAATACATAAAACATCAGCCTCTGTGTATCTACGATACCCATTTTCATCCCTATTAACTGCACTTAGTAAACCAATACGTTCATAATAGCGAAGAGTATACGAACTAAGTCCAGTAATAGAAGAAATACTTTGAATTGCCAATAATTTTTCCATATGGATATCATACCATAATTATACATGTGGAAAAATAATAAAATCTATAAAAATAGCTAATCAAAATAACTAGTCTATTTTTATTTAAATTACAATTGCAAAATAATTATCCTTATTAGGACACTACTTTATTCTCAATATTTCTTAGCAATGTTACTAAATATTATAAAAAACATATTGCTTTAGAGTGAACTATAAGTGTTATTATTCGATTTGAATTTATCTTTCATTAAAATCTTAGGAGGTATTTATAGTGAATAAAGGCGTTTTTATTTTAGCACTTGCTACATTTGTTGCTGGTACAGTTGAGCTAGTCATTGCAGGTATCTTAGGAATGATTGCTCAGGACCTAAATGTATCAGTTGGAGCAGTTGGTCAATTAATTTCCATTTTTTCTTTAGTTTTTGCGTTTGGATCACCTATTTTAATTGCTTTAACTTCTAAAATAGAACGACGGAAATTGTTGATTATTTCCATGATGATTTTCTTTTTAGGAAATATTTTATCCATATTTAGCATAAATTTCGCAATGTTATTAATTGCGAGAATTATCCTTGCGGCAAGCTGTTCGATTGTTGTCGTTGTTTCTATTACCTTAGCAGCAAGTACAGTTGCACCAAATTTGAGAGGTCGTGCTATAGGTCTTATTTTCATGGGATTAAGTGCTTCTTTAGTTTTCGGTGTACCTTTAGGGACTTTAGTAGGTGATAATTTTGGTTGGAGAATGACATTTGTATTAGTTGCAGCCCTTAGTATCCTAGCTACTTTAGGAATTATCAAATTTTTACCTAAAGTTCCTGCTCAACCGACTGTTCCCTTGCTAAAACAGTTATCGACCTTAAAAAATCCCAAAATTATAACTATACAACTTATATCAGTTTTAGAGTTAACAGGTCACTTTACTGTTTATACTTATTTCACACCACTTTTACAAGATACAATGGGTTTGTCTGCTAATATGATTAGTCTAGTTTTACTAGTATTTGGCGTGGCTGGTATAACTGGGGGGTGGATTGGCGGTTGGTCTTCTGATAAATTCGGCGGAGCTAAAACGATTCCATCGGCTCTTATTCTATTTGCAATTTCTTTATTCTTACTTCCAATTGCTACAGGATCATTAGTTACCTTATTTATTGATGTATTGTTCTGGGGAGCTTTAGTATGGACTCTTAGTCCAGCCGTACAAAGTTTTCTCGTACAAGCTTCTCCTGATTCTTCTGATATTCAACTGGGATTAAATACCTCATTCTTACATTTAGGGGTTGCTTTAGGATCTGGAATGGGTGGTGTATTAGTAAATAATTACCCTGTTACTACAAATACGTGGGTTGGTGGTCTTATGGTTGTTTTAGCTCTAATTTGTGCCCTTTACTCTGTAACGAACATCCGTAAAAAAAGTGCAGCAAATCAGCTGTCTGTGAGAGAGGGATAAGAATTGAGTTAAATATACAAGATTTAAACATCAAATGATTACATGTATTATTATCAATTCATTTTTTGAACTTTTAGTAAAAAGTAATTCTCTGCTTTAGAGAATTACTTTTTTTAGTTATAATTCCATCTCCTTAGTAATCTGATTATAAAAAGTTCAGATTCTTTTATTCGAACAATATGTATTTACAATTTTTATCAATTGTAATACAATTTAAATAATTGAAGATTTTCTACAAAAAATGAACATATTTAATTATTATTGATATTTATTTACACATAATGAATATATCGTTCAAATTGAAAATGGAGGTATTAATTATGGCTATAATTTCAATTGATGGTTGGCAAGGAATGACTAATGATAACAAAAAAATTTGGATTGAATCATGTACTAATATAGTTAATGAGGTATTAGATATTCCCTTAGATGAAATTGTAATTTTTATTCGGGATAATCCTAAGGATAGTTGGGGACAAGCAGGAATAATTGGATCAGATCCAGATTGGGGAATCAAATCCAGATATAGTATGAGAAAGGATGATCAACATGCCAATTCTTAATGTAGAGATAAGAGATAACTGTACTCAAGAACAAAAAGATACATTAATTAGACAACTTACTCATGAAACTCATAAACTTTTTTCTATCCCATTGGATAAAATTGTAGTTTTAATAAAGGAAATTCCTTCCTCAAATTGGGGGCAAGCAGGAGTTACAGCAACAAATCCAAATTACTCCACTCTAAGTCGTAGGCAAAATTTGTAATATTAATAAGTTTCATTATCTAAAAGATAGGTACCAAACTATAAAACATCAAATTTCAGGAGGACAATACTCATGGAAAATAATCGTTATGAAAGAGGTTGGGACAAGTTAATGGAAGTTGATGGGGAAGGAGGAGAGCACGTTGTAAAATCTCTTGAGGATATTTCTCCCGATTTAGGAAGATATATTATAGAATTTGCTTTTGGAGACATTTATTGTAGACCAGAATTAGATTTAAAACAACGACAATTGGTTACTATCTCCTCACTTACTACACAAGGGGGATGTGAGCCCCAATTAGACATACATATTAACGCTGCAATTAATGTTGATTTAACACCTAATGAGATTATAGAGGCCATTTTACATTGTTCTCCGTATGTTGGATTTCCAAGGGTATTAAATGCAATTAATGTGGCCAAAAAAGTATTTAAAGATCGAAATATTGATATTTTAAATTTATCTTAAAGTTAATGAGGTCATTCATTTCTTAAATATTTTTTGACAAGAACATTAACTTATAGGTTCTGTTGCAAAGTTTCAAAAATCATAAACAGTTGTTACTAAATGGGGGAACCATTTAGGGGTACGGAAACATCGCTATCAAGCTAATAAAAAGAAATACCCCCTAAAATGAAAAAATACGCTATTCTTTCTGTAGAATCATAGGAAAGGATGGCGTTTTTTATGTCTGTTTCTGCGTCTGACGAATTTCAACTATTTGCTCTACTCAAGAGATTCAAAGTTTTTCATCTCCAAAAATCACGGTCATCTATATTCTTCCCTAACTTCTTTAATCCCCTAACAATTTGTATTATCGTTGAAAACTTCGGTCTATATTTTTTATCATTACACACTTTAGAAATTGTAGCTGTACTTAGTTTCGATGTTCTTTCTAATTCGATTTGTGCTATCCCATTCCGATCAAGATAGTGACCAAATTTAGTACGTTTTTTCCCCAATCCAAACACGTTTATCACCTCATCCACATCTTGACCTATTTCTTACTTTTTTAAACTAATGCAAAAAAATAAGAAATTGTCCAAGCTGTACACCATATGCTTTATCAAGGTCGCTATCAAAGTAACTATCAAACTTGTTATCAAAGTAGATACCAAAGTAAATAGCTTAATGGCTATCAAGGTAACTAGTATTTGTACTATCAAAGTAGCGATCAAGTTAGCGATCAAGTTAGCTATCAAAGTAACACTACCAAGGTTTTGAGGATGTAAACCCATATATCATCAGCATTTCAAATTCTGTTTATAAAGGGGGAGTTTTATATGTTAACTACATTTATTTCATTAGGAGCATTAGGAACGATTACAATTGGCGGGGCGATATTAGAAAAGCATCTTGTAAAAAATGATCACGTTGCAGTGGCTAAACTTTTAAGTGATGGAATGTATCACGGAATGAGAATAGGCGGAGTTTGTTTCATTGGGTATGTGTTTATCAAAATCTTAATCATGTTTTAAGGAGGGCTCATATGGGGTTTGTAAAAGATTGGCTTCATAGGCAAAATTTAAAGAATCAACTTATAGAGGTATTTGGAAAAACGGGGTTATATGTGGACCATCAAACAAGAGGTGGTAAAGTGCCGATTTATCCAAAGATACATGCTATTTCCTCCACACAAGAAAGTGTTAGATATATATTTACCATTCCAAATGGTTTGGATCCTAAGACTATTGAGAAGAAATGGTTTTGCTTTCAACAAATATTAGGACGGAATGTAGCAATTGAAGGTGATATTAAAAAGTTTGTACTGAATGTATTTCATTCGGATGCAGGATTACAAAAGTACAATTACAGTTATAAAAAATGGCAGCCACTACTAGAAAAACATCGTCTTCCTGTTGTGGTAGGACGTGACCAGTTCGGTAATATGATTGTGTACGATATGATTGATTCAAACACTCCACATTTATTAATCGCAGGAGAAACAGGAAGCGGTAAAAGTAGTATGGTACGCGTTGTTCTGTCCACACTCATTCAATACATGTCTCCTGATAAATTACATTTGTATCTGGGCGACTTAAAAAATTCCGAGTTTCATTTTCTGAGAAGAGTAAAACACGTAAAAGAAGTTTGCATGGAAGAAATCGAAATGAAGATAATGTTGCAGAAAGTGTGGAAGGAAATACGTGAACGAAGAAAATTGATGGAAGAGTTTGAAGTGGACCATATTGACGAATACAACAAAATGAATCCTGATAAACAGAAACCGTACATCTTACTTGCTATAGATGAAGTAGCAATGCTTCAAGGCGAAAAAGAATGTATGTCTACAATCGAAAAAATATCAGCAGTCGGTCGGGCTCTCGGAGTTTTTCTGATGCTCAGTATGCAACGTCCTGATGCAAAAGTATTAGATGGTAAGTTAAAGCTTAATATGACGGTGAGAATGGGCTTTAAATGTGATAGTACGATTAACAGTAATATCATGGGTACACCTGGATCAGAACATCTAGAGCAATCGGGCCAAATGATTTTAAAATTAAACGGATTAAAGAAAGTGCAAGCGCCATTTTTAGAATTAAGCAAAGCGAAACAAATTGTTGAACCGTATCGCATACCGAAAGAGGATATGAAGCCAGAGAATCCATCACAAGAAGAAAATCGATTATTCGGGGTGTTAGATTATGATGAGTAGAGACAAAGCCATTTTGAAGGATTTGAAACGTTTTAGATGTATGTCCCGGGATGATGTTATTGATTTGTATTTTCAAGGATTAAAAAACGCAGTTACTTGCTGTAATACAGTTATGAAACGGTTAAGAAGAGATGGCCATGTGGATGCCAATGTTTCGCAGCAACCATTTATATATTTCCCTCAACCTAGCACACTTCGAAAAACTAGCCAAAAGATTCCCCACTTCCTCGGAATTGTTGATGTATATAAACAGCTTATCCATTATGAAAAACCAAAACTATTCAAAGTTGAACCGAAATATGGAAAAGATTATATGGAGCCTGATGCATTTACAATATGGCGTAGATCTCCATTTTTCATTGAGGTTCAGAAGTCTGTTTACAGTAAAAAGATTATGCAAGATAAAATCAACAGGTATGAATTATACTTCCACAGTCAGGAGTGGCATAACGAATCGTGGCAGCCTAAAGGATCCAAATACTTCCCATCAATCCTCATTATTACTGATAAGCAGTATGATATTAATTCTTCTAATTTACGTATCTTCCAAGCTTCTTCAATTAGCAATTTCATGGATAGTCTGACGACAAAAATATAGTAACTCTTCCCTAACTAAACAGTACACCCAATTGTACGGTCGAAGCTGGGAAGAGTTACAAGGGTAACAGGCATTATATATGTTATGCCTAAGAATAGTAACATAGAATAACAAGCTCTAATAGGGGCTTTTTTCTTTGCAGGAATTTCTTGACCATTATGGAATACTGTCAATACAACATGCAAATATGCATATTGTATTTATTTGGTTTTTTTGTATGTTAAAATCGAATATAAGGATATATATATAATTGACCAAAAGTAGGAATATCCAATGAATTTTGAGAGGTGTTACATGTTTAAAAATAAGAAATTAATTCAATTTTGTCTAACATTATTTGTATGTTTATCTATAATTGATTTTACAATCGGTTATTTTCAAACATATCTTGAAACTGCAGCAGATATTAAATGGGTAATACCAGAGATTTGGAAAACTATTTTGATAGATGCTCCTGAAAGCATACTTGTTATTTTAGGTGCAATAGCTTTATATGATTTCACAAAAGAGACATCGCCAAAAGACGCATCAATCTAAATGCGTCTTTTTTCAATTTTCTTCAATTAGCAATTTCGTGGAGAGTCTTGCTGTAAAAGCAGAATAAGAGACTTTTTATTTTAGGGAATGACTTAAGCATCAGTGCAATTGCATCCGTTGTAGCGTTATGCGGTGGCTTGTTCATTATGGTTGGCAGACAGGAGCGCGGATTTCCGTTAATTTCAAGAGCTGGGATTGGTTATATAGTAGTTCAAATGATTCCGTTGTTTATGAGATTGTTAGTTGAAATTGCTAAAGCTATTTAGTCCTACACTTGTAGGGATTTTTTCTTTGCAGGAATTTTACACCTACCATTGAATACTCTCACTATGGAGGTGTTGTGACGCTATGACGGACGAGATTGTTTATTCCGCTAGTGAAGTATACAAACGACTAGGAATAAGTGATAGCACCCTTAGAAAGTACATGGAAGTATTGTCACGTGAGGGATTCGCAGTAAAGAAAGATAATCGTGGTAGACGCCAATACACAGAGCATGACGTTATGGTAATTGATAAGTTAATTGAACTCAGTAAGCATGACGGTATGACGCTAGAAAAGGCAGCGAAGATGATTGCGCAACGATTAGAAATCGCCAATCCAAATGGTGAGACAGAGGAATCCCAAGAAACGGATCTAATCCCATTCCACATTCAACAACAGCTCCAGCAACAGTACAGCGTTATGGCACAAGAAATGAATCAAGGTATGTTAGCGATGGAGAAGCGATTAAGTGAGCAGGCTAAGCAAAGTAACGAGGAAATCAAAGTGAGTATAGATCAACATAATGAACGAGTAGAAAAACGATTGGAAGCACGAGATGAGACGTTGATGAAGACACTACGTGAGATGCAGGAAGCGAAGAGGTTGATGCAGGAATTTCGGGATGAAGTTGCAGCTGCAAAAGAGAAGAAGCAGTGGTGGAAGTTCTGGTAAGGGGTTAGTGATGATACTATGAAAAAGCAGAAAAGTATACTTTTCTGCCTTCCTTATTGTGTTTTTTTATAGTAATAGTTGTTAATCAACAGTAGGATAAGACCCACCAAAAATCCATAAAGTATATTCATAAAGCATATAATAACCCCAAAAATAATAGGGAATAAAAACACGGATATTTTCCTGAATTTAAAATAAATGTAGAAGATAATGGCATTACTCGTCCAAAATATCCAGCTATATATCATCGCTCCATGAATTGAGTATTCTAATAAACCACCAATAAGTATTAATGGAATAAATTGTAGCGCTCTTCCTACTAAAGATATCACGGCAGGTATTAAATCAAATATTACCCCGATGTTATCATGAGGTTCTGTTGATCCGCAGTGTACACAAAACTCGGCGCTTGATGCTAGGGGCTTTCCACAGTCAAAACAATTTCTCACTAAAAATCACTACATCCATATATTAAAATACATTTTATTATAAACCACCATAGCGGAAAAATGAACAAAATTTTTTTGTGATTTAATTTATTAGTAGTTACTTAGCAGTTAGGGAAAACATCACATGCGTATCTTTCTATTTTTTTATGTACATACCGGGATGAAGTTACAGTGGTAGAGGTTCTAGTGAGAGTAAGAAGAGGTGCCGCCAGCATGGTAGGAACATATAAAAATATAGTTATAGAAAAAGTGAGAGTGGATTCCTTTTGAGAGTAAGGATCCGCTTTTTTCTTGCTACTGATAATGAGACACTATATCTGACTTACATAAATATCCTATTTGTTCAAATTTGTCCTTGCTGATGGTACAATTAAAGTCATGGAGGGATATTATGGGGTTTATTTTATATTTTGCATTTTATTTTGGAGTACTGTTTCTTATAATTGGTACTGCATTATTTTTATTTATTATGGCTGCATTACCAAAAATCTGGAATAAAAATCTATCATTCGTAATGATCGGTTTAGGGATAAATATACTTGCCATTCCGTTATCTTATTTTATAGGTGGGATGGCAACGGATTCCCCAGGTAGTACTATGCTCGATTTTTGGAAAGGATTTTTCTTTATTCAAACAATACCGCTCTTTTTACTGATTCTTTTATTACTTTTAACTGTGGTGTTGTGGTTTATTCGCAAGAACAAGAAAAAAGTAAACATGTAGAATTTTAAAATGCCTTCCGCTAACGAGATGTTATGTCAACCAATCATGAATACGGTATACATATTATATTTTATCTATCTTGCGTAAAGAAATTGTCATATTATAGAAATAACATTATGAATTATACAGGAGATACAAATGAAAAAATTTTTAATTAGTTATGCTGCAAGTCTGCTTACTTTTATTATCATATGGTTCTTAATACCATATATTTCTGATCCTAGTTATTCTTCTCAGAATGATTTGCCTAACATAGTTGGATTCATTATAATTCTCATCATATTTGGTAGTATACTAGATCTTGTAGTTTGCCTAATTGGAGAAGTATTATACAGGAACATAAAACAATGTAAAAAGTTTCAATTTGGAATTCCTGTATTTATAGGACTAGCTGTTGTCTATATACTTATACTCTCTCTTTTTACTATTACTAGTGCATATTCTTCTAGTTTGGTTACACCTATTATTATGGGTTCCTTAGCTTTTTATTTAGTACGTAGAAAAATATAATTAACTTCAGCTAACGATAATTATGTAAATGAGCTGGTGGTGGTTCGGGTAAGGGTTTTGTACCGTATAGAAGAGAGGTAGGAGTATTTTTCCTGCTTATAATAAAAAGATACATTTATCTTAAGATACAAAGATAAAAGGATAAAAAGATACAAAGATACATAATAAAAAGCACCCCTAATGAAGGGATACTTCTATTATTTTATAGTTCCGTTGGCAATTTGAATTTTCTTTTCTGCTCCAAAGTTAATTCGTTTTCTACATAACTTTCTATAAGTAAATCAATTATTTCGTGAATATATTTGGTATTTGTAAGTTTATTTAAAGCTGCAAGTTCTTCTTTGGATTGACTAGAAATTTTAATACTACCCTGTTGGTTTTTGAAATTCGTTTTCTGTGGTGTTTGTAATGTCTTTTCTGTATTCTAACCCAAGTTGTCAGCAATAGGCGTAACTGTTACTACAAATGAATTATTCTGATTCTCCACAGGTACCACTCCTATTTAGTAATCATTTAAAGCTATTTACTGTTAGATGTTATATTTTTTAGAATACGTTGCTCGCGCTCTGTTAAATTATTAGCGATATAAAAATCTAAAATTTCATCAATAAATTCGTAATTTTTCATACTTTTCATTGTACAAATTGTTTTGATTTTACTAAATGATTCAGGTGAAACTTTTATGTTTTTACGCTCGTGAGCTTTCATTGATTCCTTTTTGGGGCTGCTATCAGTTTGAAAATTTCTTTCTGTATTAGCTGATTGCGTTATCTTCGGTTCTTGCGGTGTTTCCCTTTTGATTAAAGCCACTTATGTCAATCCCCTTTCCCAATTTCGTCAGTTTGTTGTCCACTAAATACTTTTGAGTATATCTATATCCAGCTTCTATATCTCCCTCAGTTTCGAAAAGGCGAATTCTTTCTTCCAACTCACAGAAAATGTCACAGAATAAAGCTAGCATTCTCTTATCATGATGATCTTCAAATTGCAGTCCAATTCGTGGATACCATTCTAATCGGGCATGGTTATTTATAATCGTAGTAAATACGTTTTCTTCCCCAAAAGTAGAAATTGTACTTTTAACAATTTCTTTGTGTAAAGCACGCTTTTGTTGAAGTAATACTGGCAGTACTCCAGCAACTTGCATCTTTACAAGCGATCCAAAATCATCAACTAATGTTTGGATGTATTCAAAGATTAAGCGTTGACTTCCTTCATATGAAAATTGTTGAGTTTCTTGAACAACAATAATGTAGTCGCTTGCTACCATAGCATTATCCACTTTTAAATCTGTTGAAGGTGGAATGTCGATGAATATGTAATCATAGTTGTATTTAATTTTTTCTAGCAATCTAGAAAGATAGAAGGTTCTGTCCTCAATCGTATTGAAATTTTCGATTAAGAAGTCAGTGTACTTCCTCATATCATATCCGCATGGGATCATATCTAGATTTTCATGCAGCTGCACAACACCTGATGATAAGTCTCCTTCTTCAAGACACTTCATTAATGTCTTTTGCATTTCCGTAATATTAAATGATTTTGCTAAGAACGTTGTACCGTTCCCTTGAAGATCAGTATCAATAAATAAAACTTTCTTATTAAAGATTAAAGAAGCCACAAGAGATTCCATACACGAATCAGTTGTTTTTCCAACTCCACCTTTTTGTTGGGCGTTGATTATTACGTATCCTTTTTTCACAGGAATCGCTCCTTTTAAAATTGTAATATAAATGTAACAAAGGATAAATGTATCTTTTTATCTTTTTATTCTCGAATTGATAATAACATGGGCTTGTACAAAAAGTAAAAGGATAAATGTATCTTTTTTTGCGTTTAATAGATTCACCTCATTTTTTGTGTACAGAACTTATGATAAGAATCCCATGAATTCAACGTTAATTAATGTATCTTTTTATCTTTGTATCTTTTTATCTTTGTATCTAAAGATACACAAAGGTAAACTATGTATCTTTGTATCTAAAGATAAATGTATCTTTTTATCTTTGTATCTTTTTATCCTTCGATTAAATTATTTGGATGCCATAAACCTAATTATATAGGCATTTACAAACAAAAAAACTTGCTGTAACTTAGTACACAACAAGCATCATTCTACAAAACAAAACATAATTTGATATTTTACATAAACGAAGATTGATATAACAATTGAATATGAACACAAAACAAAAAAGCCAATCCCATATGCTATCGGCTACCAACCTATAGCGGGAATGACTTTTCTAGCTAGTGTATCACCACTTGGCTAGAACGAACTGTATTAACCCACAGTGTTTACGTTTAAGTAGTGCACCAACACTAACCTTAAACAACTATGCCTTTTCACGAGGCTTCTTTGATATACCCATTTTATCTATTGTTTGGATAAATATCAACTAGTAAATACTAGTTTTGATTATTTTGTAGTCCAAAAGATATATGACGGGCATCTCTAAACCTAGAAGTCTTGTGAATGTACAGGTCATTTAGGAATTAGAGATGCCTTTTTGTTTTTTGTTCGCGTGGAATTGCCTGATACCACGTTAATAAAAACTGATAAGCCGTGATTCCGTGCTTCTACATAGAGGGAACGTGTTAGGGCGTGGCTAGCTGTTAGTCGTGCAGGGGGTACAGAGTATACGCCTACAAAAACAGCATCCCTCATTGGAATCCTGTTCTTCTGATGAGGGTGGGCGAGAACTTGCCCAGGGACGATTCTCTAAAAGGTTCGGGTGGTTATCGTTAGCATTAAGGTGCTAGGGAGTACATTCAGTTTGTCGTGTAGGGACGATATTACAAGGACAAGCCATAGAAAAAGGATGTATGCGGTGAAGATCGCTGAGTGAACAGGGTCTATACATACGGATACCTTATAAGTGACCGCATGGCGAAAACAAAGACGCTTATCCATCTATTTTGATCGATTACTTTTTTTGTGATCCGTCAAAGTAGGGGATAAATCTGCCTTCCAGCCGTGTTCCATAATCGTTCCCACATGATAAAAACCCTGAAGACCTTCAGTCAACATTAAATTCGAAGAAACGATGAAAAATATGAGATTGTTTAAGAACTGGGGGAACTACTAACTAAGTTAGAGGAATAAATAAAAGAATTACAGTTTACTTGGTTAGAGGATAGGGGGACGAAAGGTTAGAATATGCCTTATTACAGAATTAGGTTTTATACATCGGATATAGTACGTGAAATTTTTAAAGTATACAGTAAAAGTATAATCTTCGAATATTATACTTTTACTGTATACTTAAAAATGTAAAAGCACTTATTTGGTTTATATGGTTGGTGTTACACGGAAAATAGAGATTAATTAGACAGTATGAAAGGGATTAATTAACAATGATGACAGAAGAAGAAAAACAGCAAGCACAAGCAGAATGGGATAGAAAGAAAGAGGAACAGAAACTAGGGTTAATGGTGATTAAAATTTTAGGTGGCGCTCTTATATTATGGTTGCTATTCAAGGTAGTGACACAGGCATTTGGAGGTGGAACTAGTACTAATGACTACAAACAGGTGGATATAAAAGAGAATCCTTATATGGATGATAAGAAGATGAAACAAGTTGACGATCTATACAACTCGCGCGACGAGATAGAAGAGAGAATGAGTAGGTAAAAAGATCATATTGAATATAGTTCATAAAGAAAAGACACCCGTATAGGAGTGTCTTTTCCGATAGTTTGTTTAGCAGAAGCAGCTAGCTCCAACTATTATTAATAAAATAAATAATACAACTAATAAAGCAAATCCTCCAGCGAAACCTCCTCCGCCGCAACTACCACCAAATCCCATTTTAATCTCTCCTTTGAGTAGGAGGGGAAATTCAAGGTCACTCATGTATTTTAATGGATTCACTTTACCTTATGTTTTTACGGATTAATTGAGCAGGTCCTTTTGAAAATAAAGAAAAGACACCCTAAGGTGCCTTCCTCCGACTTGAACCACTTTGATTTTAATAATATGTATGGGACGCCAATCCAAATATTATTTTACCACGTTAAGCAATTTTGGTCATTGAGAAAAAATAAAGGCACTCTTTCGAGTACCTTTTTACTATTCTACTTTTAACTTAATTTCTTCACCTGTCATACCGCCACTAGCTTTTAAGAAAAGTCCTGCAGCATCTTTTGGTATATCAAATACAATTTTACCTGTCTGTGTTAGACCAGGATTCAATTGTTTTAAGAAGAAGTCAGTTTTTCCACCGTTAGCTAAGTCAAAAGATGTTTGACCTTGTACTGAAGATGTGAATTCACGACCCTTGCTATCTACCAATTTAAAGCTGTTAGTATCAACAGTGATAGCGTCTTTTTGATTATTAGTAAGTGTAACTTCTAAAATCTTAAAGACACCTTGTGCTTGTTCTTTTGAGTATTCATTACCCACAGAATCTACTGTTTCCATAGATCCTACAGCGATTTTTACATCAGAAGATACACCTTCTTTTGATACCGCTTTAGTGTCTGTTGAAGTCTTTTCTGTTAAATCTCCGCCACCAGCAATCATAGCAATTATTCCGATTACAAATAAAGCTATAATGCCTAGGCATCCAAACTTAAATATTTTTCCCACGTTTGTTCCTCCAATTATGTAAAATGTAAGATTGCCACGTTAATAATAACAAATTAAATATCTTTATATTGTCATATTATGTCGAAAGGAAATAAAAAGATAGTTTAGAAGTTTTAGACTATATCCCTGTCCTATAATTTATTTTTCCCATGTATCTCTTATTCATAAAAAAAAAGACACCCAAAGGCGCCTTTCTCCGACTTGAACCATCGTATAGTAATGTGTTGCCAATTAATAAATTAAATTATAAAAATAAATCGTTATACTTGCATGTACCCTAGCTGATATAATGTATAAGGAAATTATTGGTTAATTAATAGTGCACATATATCAGGGAGGTACATAAGCCATGTTAGAGGTAATTACGGCATTTTTCTTACTAATTTTCCATTCCATTGTTTATCTCTTTTCAAGTGGAGAAACTAAGCAAATAGCAAAAGATCATATAAAAAAAATTGTTAATAGTCCTGATGGAATAATAATATTAATCGTTGCTGCGGCACTTTTAATCGGGGGGATATATTTATTATCAGTATGATTTCAGATATCTTAGCTTAAAACGTATAAGGAAATTAATAGTACACATATAGTAGGGGGTACATAAGTAATGGTATTTATAATTGTGCTATTTTTCATATTTATCATATCTATTATTTTTTCATTATTTTCAAAAGGTGAAACTCAGCAAGAAGCAAAAGAAGTTGTAAACGACATTGTTACTGGTCCTAATGGGAAGATACTATTAATTGCTGCTGTGGTATTTGGAATCGCAATTATATTTTTTGTTAATATGATTAATGATATTGACAATAAACCACCTTCAAGAGACGATGGTTCACCTTTGAATGTGCCCATTATGGTGGCGAATGGGCTACTGGTGGTCTTTTTGGAGAAGCCAAATGTGTTTATAATAAAACTGATGAATGGGATAATAAATAATATACATAAAGAAAAGACACTCATATAAGAGTGTCTTTTCCGATAGTTTTTTAGCAGAAGCAAGAAGCTCCAACGATGATTAATAAAATAAATAATACAACTAATAAAGCAAAGCCTCCAGCGAAACCGCCGCCGCCACAACTACCGCAACTACCACCAAATCCCATTTTAATCTCTCCTTTGAGTAGGAGGGGAAAATTAAGGTCATTCATGTATTTTAACGGGTTCACTTTACCTTATGTTTTTACGGATTAATTGAGCAGGTCCTTTTGAAAATAAAGAAAAGACACCCTAAGGTGCCTTCCTCCGACTTGAACCACTTTAGTTTTAATAATATGTATTGGACTCTCATCCAAATATAATTTTACCATATTTATTATCTATTTTATTAAATTATTACTGGGCCTCTTGCTCACCTTTAGCTTTCATTTGTCTTTCGTATACATATTTTGCTGTTGAAAAATCAGTAGGAAAATCACGCAGTGCCTTATTTATAATATTTAATTCTTCTTGCGACTTAATTTCAATATTATTTAAATAGTCAAATGCTTTGGATTGTTTATTTGCAACATAATTTTGAGTAGAATAATCATCTTGGAAGTCTTTTTTAGCTTTTTCTTTAACCTTATTCATAGTTTCTGTTTTGTCGATGCTCTTTACTGGGTTCGCGAATGTTCCAGTAGGTTGTTCCTGTTTAGGTTCTTCTTTCTTTTCCGGTTGAGCAGCAGGTTGTTGAGACTCCGGCTTTACGTCTTCTTTTTTAGGCTGTTCTTGTTCTGGTTGTTCTTGCGGTTTAGGTGTTTCTTGACTCGGCTGTGTAGTTTTTTGAAGTGACCTAGTTTGCTCTTTTTCATAGGAGTCTACTTTAGATTTCAACTCTTTGATTTGTGTTTTTAATTCTTGCTGCTCATTAAAGTGTTGATCAGTAACTTTATCCATATCTTTTTGTGAATACTTAGGTTTCATATCTTCTGATGTGGAATTCTTAAAAATAGATATGGAAGCAATGATAACAACTATTACAGCGATAATTCCAATAATTAGTTTTTTGTTCATTTATGTTCCTCCTGAAATATAATAATATTAT
>NZ_JBHWYR010000079.1:0-18735 GCF_042728695.1 Bacillus sp. NPDC060175 | reverse complement strand
AAATAGATTTAATTCCTATTACCTTTTGAAAAGATTTTCATAGATTATAGTATCCCATTTGAAAGGAGGAGATTTGAATGGAATTTCAATTGTTAGTTAATTGTGTGTTACAAGAAGGGAATGCTTACTTTTTAGTAACAAAAGTAGATGATGTTATTACGTTGAAGGTGCCAATTACAGCAGGAGTAGCAGGTTTATTTTTAGCTTTAGGTGTACCAAGATGTTCTTAATTTAGATTTCTATAGTAAAAGGATGAGGGACAAGCCTATCCTTTTACTATTACATAATTTTATTATGTAAACTAATTAAGTTTTGCTGGTTTTTTATACTAATTTTGCAATAGCACGTTTAAAATGGACATGCATATACTATAATGTTTCATCGGCCTTTGATGATGAACGATAGTTTTAAAAAGTGTATCGAAAGTAGAAGTGATACTCTTTTCAATAATGAAAATAGAAGAGGTGCTAGTATATATGAAAAGACGAACGTATGAAATTCCAATCGCGTTGCGAAGAGAATGGTTTTTAATAGAGTTAGCGCATTTAACAAAAAAATATGGAATCGAAATTGCAACTAGTAAAATAGAGGATGCACCATTCCTTAGAGATCAAGTTACAGAATTGAGAATAGGAGCTGGTTTGCAATACGATAAATATGATGATGAGTACATCATCGAATTTTAAACAAAGAAGCTGCGTATAAAAGGTTATTAAAGAGACCTTTTATACGCAGCTTTTTTTGTAAAGAGAAAGCTTTATTGAGAAATACTCAAAACGCTTATTGTAAAAAGGAATGAAGGAATGTTGAGAGAATAACGTTTGATAAGAAAGGAATGCGGCTATTAAGTTCTTATTATAATGTATCGTAAAAGTAATTGATTAAATGGAATTTAAAACACTTGGTGTCCAATTGAATGGTAACGCTTTCTTTCGGGCGGAAAAGGGGGATGTTAATGGGAATTATGAAAAGGAGTATAGCATTATTTATTGTACTTTGTTTTATGAGTCCGGTGGTTTTTAGTACAAATGTACACGCGGAGGTTGTAACAGAGCTTAAGACTGGTTTTCCAGATAAAGAAGTATTTACTCCTGGAGAATGGTTTTTAGGTCAGAAACCTGCTAATTATGATGAGAATAAACCACCAATTCTCTTTGTGCAAGGAAGAAACGGTAATGCGGATAGTTGGTATGGAAAGACGGTATATCATGATATGAATGATATGTACGACTACGCTTTGAAAGCAGGCTATCAAACTGTATTTATTCAATTATACGATGCTGCTGGGAAAGGATCAGCTAGCCAATGGGACAATGGAAAATTGTTAGCACAAAAGCTTGAAGAAATTTATAATCATTTTGGTAAAAAAGTAAATGTTGTAGCTCATAGTAAAGGTGGTATCGATACACAAGCTGCGTTAGTTGGATATGGAGCGAATCGATTTGTTGGAAATGTTATTACACTTGCCACTCCGCATTACGGATCAAATTTAGCGGATTTATCATATAGTTGGTGGGCAGGGTGGCTCGCCTCTATATTAGGTCAAAAAGATGATGGGACATATTCATTGCAAATAGGTGAAATGGCAAAGTTTCGTTCTACAATAGATAATAATCCTGCAGCTAAATTAAACCGTTACTATACGGCTACTGGGACAAGCTGGGGACCTGTTTTTTCAGCATTATCTATGGGCGGCTTGTATTTGTCATCATACGGTTCTAATGATGGATTAGTGAACGAATGGAGTGCTAAGTTACCATATGGAACACATTTATTTACAGATTCACGATTTGATCATGATAATATACGAAAAGGTTCAGCCGTTTTTGCACGAATTGAACCATATTTACGGACAGCAACTGTACCAGTACCAGCTTTATTAGCCCCGAGTAATAGTTCAGAGGAAAAGGTAGAACAATTAAACACAACTTCTAATCAAGCTATTTTAGGAGGAGAGTTGTCACAAAATCAGTGGGTAGGACAAACTGTCGCAGTTGATAAAAAAGCAGAAGGGGTAGTTTCTGTTTTAACAGCTTCTTCGGATGTAGAAATACAACTAATATCTCCAAAAGGAAAAGTTTATACAAATAAAGATAGTGCTGTATCTACTGGTGAAGATGAATCTTTCTTTAAAGGGGCGACTATAAGAACATTTAAATTTGATAAAATGGAAGCAGGAGAATGGCAAGTTAAAATGATGGCGAAGCAGCCGAAAGATGCATATTTAATCGTGACCGATTACAAAAAAGATGCTCCGTTCGTCCTTCAAATGCCGGCAAAGGTTAAAGTAAATAAAGTAGAGTATAAACTCAAAAAATCACCTGCAGCTCCAGAAATGAAAGGCGATCTTTCAGTAACAGTAAGAGTAATTAATAAAGATGGAAAATTAGTTTCTGAATCAAATGAATCGCAAAATATTAATACAACTACATTTACAGGTGCTTTGAAAAATATAGAACAGCCAGGTGTATATAACGTTACAATTGATATGAAAGGGATGAATAAGGAAGGACAACCTTATAATCGTACGATAGTTAAATCGGTTTATGTGGAGAAGTAGGAAAGAATGAATCTGTTTTAATAAAAAAAGTGCCGAATTCTTGTGGTAGAAGGATTTCGGCACTTTTTCATGTTTACTAGATGAATAGAAAAGTGAAATAGGAGTTTATGTTCTATAAGAGGACGATAGGAATCAAAAAAACGTTATGCAATAAAAAAAGATGCTGAATTAGCATCTGAATGTGAGGGAATAGTATTAACTTAGTTTTGTAACTGTTAATTCAACTGAATTTATACCATTATCACAAGTTACAATACTTTGATGATTAAAACCACTATTATTTCTAAGTTGAAGAGTTGAATTAGCTGGTACCGTAACAATAGTTTCGCCAACTAGTTGAAGGCATTCGTTATTTGATGAAGTATTCATTTGAAAAGTGAAATCACCTTGGCTATTAGCAAGAGGATTGTTATTTAAAAATATAGTTATGACTGGAATATGGGGAAATACAGGATTTAAGGTAGTGTTAATACTTGAAATGAAAGAAACTCTATAATCACCAGCTTTACTAAATTGTATAGTAGTCGGATTTAGTAAGGAAACTCCTCCTGCCAAAGGGCCAACGTGATTAAATGGAAAAGAATCGCCAAAAGGAACAGTTATAAACTCAGTTTGCCAAAAAGTGCCGTAAGCTGGTTTAGATGATTTATGTGAATGGTCGCATGAACATTTTTTATACGAACTGGAAGATTGATGGCATGAACATTTTTTATATGAGCTTGAAGAATGATAGTATGAACCCAATATACTACCTCCTATTATTAATAAATGTATAACACATAGTAGTCTATGCAATTGAAAAGTAATTGGCGTGTATACTTGTCCATATGTAAGGTGATAGATTTGGGATAAAAAGATAGCATCATATAAAGTGCTCTAATGAGGAGATATAGTTTTCAAAAGAATAGAATTAGAATATTATATGTTATGACTTTTGAAGACGAAAAAGGCTGAAAATTTAGCAGATAACTCTATCCCAGGTTTTAAAATGTTGAGATATGTAAACTTTAAGATAGTATATCGCCAAAGTAAAGAAGAGAAGTATTTAAAGGACAGCATTTTAGTTAAACAGAGAAATGGATAAAGCGATGACTAAATTTCCAACTTAGTCATCGCTTTTTATTTATGCAATTGAGCAGGAAGAAGACAAAAGATATCGAATGAATGTAATTATACAGAATTGTTTGCTTTTGGTATGAATAGTAGTTAAAGATACGTCAGTTATATTTCAAACCGTAAGAAAAGAGAGATTAAATAATAGAGGGAGCAACGTACATGGAAAATATATTAAAGGTATCCTCAAAATCAAGTCCAAATTCAGTGGCAGGTGCAATAGCCGGTGTACTAAGAGCAAGTGGCAAGGTGGAAATTCAAGTAATTGGAGCGGGTTCTTTAAATCAAGCGATTAAAGCAATTGCGATTGCAAGAGGTTTTGTCGCTCCAAGTGGAATTGATTTGGTTCTTGTTCCAGCGTTTCAAGAGGTTACTATCGATAATCAAGAAAGAACAGCAATCAAACTAATTGTAGGTCCTAGAAGGAGAAGGTCTTAATAGCGAACACTAATATAAGGGGATTTGAAAAGGTCAATAGACTCCAAAAAGTTAGACACGTTATTTCATTTGACAGTTCCTTGGGCGTGGATACAGTATTGTACCGGATTTATGACTATTAATTCTCTCTTATATTTAGCGGGTTTTTCTAGAAACTTAAAAATGCCAAATCCTTTGATACATAAGGGATTTGGCATTTTTGAGGTTTTTATGTTTTTTAAAATCAACAATTCTAAAACTGCTCATTCTTCTCCCAAGATTCTACAATATAATGAGCAATCGTTGGGTTGAATCCTTTACCAACTAAGAACATAATCGCAGCAACTTCTGTTAAAGCATGTTTGTGTGATGTATGTTTCGCTTCATTTAAACCGTAATCTACCCAAGGTTTTACGAAATCAAGTACAGGTTTTTTTAAAGGTAAAAACTGTGTACCGACAACTTGTTGGATTTGTTGTTGCGTTGGTTCTGTAATAGGTCCTGGTGGTAAAATTTGTGGCTGCGTAATATCGAGTGTCGGCCCAGGCGGTAAAATTTGCGGTTGCGTAGGATCGATAGTTTGCGGTGCTGGCGGTGAGACACGTGGGTCATAGTTTGGCTGATACATTTGTTGTTGGTATTGCGGTTGCTGTGGCTGAGTTGTGTATGGATTTTGTTGATATTGTTGTTCTTGAGTGTACTGAGTTGTGTATGGATTTTGCTGATATTGTTGTTCTTGAGTTGGTGGTGCTGCATATGGATTTTGAGGATATTCATAATTTGGACGTGTGTCATATGGATTTTGTTGATATTCAGTTTCTTGAGTTTGCGGTGTTGCGTATGGATTTTGTTCGTATTGAGGCTCTTGATGTTGTGTCTCTTCCTCCCCATGCTGTTCAGCATATCTTTGTTCCTGATGTTGAGGGGAAAAAGGTTGTTGTGGGTAAGGCGGTTGATTATTATAGAACATGTTTATTCCTCCTTCATAATGATGCCTACCACCTAGTGTATGGGCAGACAAGAAAATATGTGATGAAAAAATGCGGGCGTGTTACAATAAGTAACTGGGTGAAGATAAAATGATAAAACAAGAAAAAATTCAAAAAACAATAACTTTCGTAAAGCATATTTTAGAAAAAGATGCGAGTGGGCATGATTGGTATCATATTGAACGCGTACATAAATTGGCGATTTCTTTATCTGAGCAAGAAGGGGGAAATCGTTTTATAATTGAAATGGCAGCATTACTTCACGATGTAGCAGATGAGAAGTTAAATGTGAGTGAAGAAGCAGGAATGAAAAAAGTTTCTGATTGGTTAGACGAGTTACATGTTGAAGAAATGGAAAGTAGACATATTCTTCACATTATTATGAATATGTCTTTTAAGGGTGGACATGGTGGTAAAGTAGAATCATTGGAAGGGAAAATTGTTCAAGATGCGGATCGTTTAGATGCTCTTGGTGCAATTGGAATAGCTCGGACATTTGCATACGGAGGGGCGAAAGGAAGATTAATGTATGATCCAACTATTCCGCCTCGAGAAGTGATGACGAAAGATGAATATAGAAAAAATAATGATCCATCTTTAAATCATTTTTATGAAAAACTTTTAAAACTAAAAGATTTAATGAACACGAACGGAGCAAAACAAGAGGCTGAAATTCGTCATCGTTATATGGAACAGTTTATTGAACAATTTATGAAAGAGTGGAATGCACAAATATGAAAATGTTAACTGTGGAGAACTTATCGAAATCATATGGAGAAAAACCGTTATTTGATGGATTATCATGTAGTATTACAGAAGGACAACGTGTCGGAATTATTGGTGTAAACGGTACTGGTAAATCGACATTATTAAAAATTATTGCAGGATTAGAAACTCCTGATATAGGTGATATGACGCATTCACGTGGTTATACAATTAGTTATTTATCACAGCAACCAGAGTTTGATGAAAAACTAACAGTATTAGAGCAAGTGTTCCATGGTGATACACCTTTAATTCGTCTTCTTCGTGATTATGAACAATCGTTATTAAATATCGAAAAAGATCCAAGTAATGAAAAAGTACAGGAACAATTATTTGCAGTGCAGCAACGTATGGATGCAATGAGTGCATGGGAAGCAAATGCAAATGCGAAATCTCTTTTAACGAAATTAGGAATTACAGATTTTACGGCAACTGTTGGAAATTTATCTGGTGGACAGAAAAAACGTATCGCAATGGCACAATGTTTTATTGAAACACCTGATTTATTAATTTTAGACGAGCCTACGAATCATCTTGACCATGAGACAGTTGAATGGTTAGAAGAATATTTAGCAAGATATACAGGTGCGGTATTACTTGTAACCCATGATCGTTATTTCTTAGATCGTGTGGCAAACCGTATTTTTGAATTAGATAACGGTAAACTATATAGCTACGAAGGAAACTATAGTACATTTTTAGAAGCGAAAGCACTTCGTGAAGAGCAAGAATCGGCACAAGAATCAAAACGCCAAAATTTATATCGTCGTGAACTTGCTTGGATTCGTCGTGGTGCAAAGGCCCGTTCTACGAAACAAAAGGCACGTATTCAGCGTTTTGATGAACTAAAGGGACAAGAAGGACCAGCAGCAAAACAGTCAGTTGATATTGCATTAAGTGGAAGTCGTTTAGGAAAGAAAGTACTTGAATTAAAAGATGTAACGAAAAAATTTGGTGATAAAACAGTATTACATAACTTTAATCATATTGTGAAGCCTGGTGATCGTATCGGAATCATCGGAGCAAATGGAAGCGGAAAATCATCACTATTAAATATGCTTGCAGGAAAACTATCTCCTGATAGTGGTGAAATTGAAGTTGGGCAAACTGTAAAAGTTGCTTATTATACGCAAGAAAATGAAGAGATGAATTTAAATCAGCGTATGATTGAATACATTAAAGAGATTGCAGAAGTTATTCATACGACAGACGGAAAAGTAATTGGCGCATCTCAAATGTTAGAACGTTTCTTATTCCCACCGCATTCACATGGAACAACGCTTGGTAAACTATCTGGTGGCGAAAGAAGACGTTTATATTTATTGCGTATTTTAATGGGAGAACCAAACGTACTATTACTTGATGAGCCTACGAATGATTTAGACACACAAACATTAACAGTGCTAGAAGATTATTTAGAAGATTTCCCAGGTGTCGTTTTAACTGTATCGCATGACCGTTACTTCTTAGATAAAGTAGTAGATGAATTGTTCATCTTTAATGGCGAAGGCGAAGTGCGTGAATTCCTAGGTAGTTATACGGACTATTTAGAAATGGAAAAGACGAAAGAACTTATTGAGAAGGCGGAAGTTCAAAAAGAGAAAAAAGTAGTAGAAGAAGCTCCAAAACAACAACGTAAACGTAAACTTTCATACAATGAGCAGCGTGAATGGGAAACAATTGAAGATACAATTGCCGAACTAGAAGAGAAAATTGAGTCAATTGGAGAAGAACTTGCGAAAGTTGGATCTGACTTCACAAAGGCACAAGAATTATCTGAAGCACAGCAGAAAACAGAAGAAGAGCTAGAAAAAACGATGGAAAGATGGAGTGAACTATCAGACATCGTTGAAGGATTAAAATAAAAACAAGCTGCATATATTGAAAAGTAAAGAGAAAAACTTTACACTATTGGTAGAACCTATTTTAGGAGGGGAAAAAAATGAGAACATCTAATCCAATGTTGAAAAAAGAGGCATTCCGTAAAGAAGGAGCAAATGCTTCTGCGATGACTATTGGCGGAACAGTAGGCAAAACGTTTATCATGCTTATCTTGCTGCTTGCAACGTCTGTCTATTCATACATACAGATGACGCAAGGTACGATGAAGATGCCAGTATTAATTGGTGCTTTAGTTATTGCGGCAATCGTTGCGTTTGCGTCTATATTCTTCCCACGCATATCACCTATCGGTGCACCAATCTATGCAGCGGTAGAAGGGGTAGTATTAGGAAGTATTTCAGCGGTTTATACAATGAAATTTGGCGATACTATCGTTTTAAACGCTGTATTACTAACAATTTCTATTCTATTTGCGATGTTAGTTTTATATGCAACGCGCGTAGTAAAAGTAACTGATAAATTCCGCACAGGTGTAATAGCAGCGACAATGGGAATTGCGGTAATGTATTTAATCGTATTCTTACTAAACATGTTCGGTGTAACTGTTCCGTATATTCACCAAGGTGGTACAATTGGTATTATCATTAGTGCAGTTGTTATCGTAGTTGCTGCATTAAATTTATTACTAGATTTCGATTTAATCGAAAGTGGTGCACGTAGCCAAGCTCCAAAATATATGGAATGGTACAGTGCAATGGGTCTAATGATGACGCTAGTATGGCTATACTTAGAAATTCTTCGTTTCGTTTCTTACTTTACGAAAAATGACTAATGAAAAAAACCTGCATGAAATATGCAGGTTTTTTTGTTTTCAAAGATAAATTGAAAATATGGATGTTGGCGACTTGAATTGAAGGGGGATGGAATATGATGAAAGAGAAAAAAGGAATTATGAAAAAACTATTTTCTAAAAGTTTTTTCATAGAACTAGATGACGCTTTAACATATCCGTCAGCAGAAGTCATTCGTTCAGCTATTGAAGGATATGGGGCTGAATGTAATGAACAATTAAAATTTGAGAGTAAAGTTAAACCGATTACTTTCTACTTAGAAAATGTAATGTATCGCGCTAAAATAAAGATGGCTCGCGGAGGATATTACATATCTTGCAGTGAAGTATAATATTTTTGGAAACCTTACATGTTTAAAATATGTAGGGTTTCTTTTTTAGTTTTGTATGATATAAAGTAATATTTTTTATTTACAAACATGCCGTTTTGTACTTTTTACCCTTCCAACATTTTTCTTTACAATGAAGAAAAATATGTGAGGTGGTATAACTTATGATGAATCGAGTTGTATTAATCGGTAGATTGACAAAGGAGCCAGAATTATACTACACAAAACAAGGAGTTGCTTATGCACGAATATGTGTTGTGGTGAATAGAGGTTTTCGAAATAGTATAGGTGAACAACAAGTCGATTTTATAAATTGTATTGTTTGGCGAAAATCGGCTGAAAATGTAACAGAATATTGTATGAAGGGCTCACTTGTTGGGATTACCGGGCGTATTCATACGAGTAATTACGATGATGAGCAAGGAAAGAGAGTATATAGAACTGAAGTTGTGATTGAGAGCATTACATTTTTAGAGAGAAGGCGGGAGGGTGCATCGGGGGGAAATGTAAAAGAGCATTAAAAATTAAGAGGGCTATGTAGCATAGCCCTCTATTATTTTTGATTGATACCTTCCCAAACAACATCTAACTGTTGATTGAGTATATTTTTCGCGTTTGTTTCATTAGAATCTAATAGCGATTGGGACAGGAGTGTATAAAAATAGGTACCCATAATAGTAGAAGTGATAATATTTATATCCCATGGACTATTTAATTTTCCTGTTTCTTTCGCTGCTGTAATAATCGAAGACAAACTTTCTTGTAGCTGTTGTATACTTTTTAATTCATTTTCTACTAAGTAGTTAGATTTAATAATTTCAAAAACAGCATGCGTCATTAATTCTCCATGTCCAGTAAATCGGTCCAGTAAATCTCCTAAAACAAGTTTGATTCGCTCTTTCGGATGTTCCACATTTTCATACGTTTTTAAACTTTCATTCCATAACTCCATTTGAGAATCACCTAAAAATAATAATATGTTTTCTTTTTTCGGAAAGTAGTTGAAGAAAGTTCCTTTTGCAATCCCGCATGCAGTAGTAATGTCTTGAACCGTTACATTTTCGTACCCACGTTCTTGAAAGAGTTGTACTGATTTTAGGAATATAAGTTCTTTTAATTCTTTTTTTCTCGTTTCTCTAAGCATATAATCGACTCCTAACACAAACAATTATATCTGTTTATTAGATAATCTCAAACGAAATTGTATTTCATAAATAAATTTACTGTTTAATGAAGTTTGATACAATCATGGGAGTTTTTAGGTCGTGTTGTATTTGAACACCCTTTGTGGATGTAGCGTTAGAGTTAGAGTTTTCCATTATTGTAATTGTATCGTCATCATTTACTAAAATTAATAAAGTTTTTATAGATTGATCTTCATATACAATTTCCATTTTACTTGATACGGATTCCATAGTTTGTTTAGTTAAAGAAACCTCTTTAGGTGTACCTGCTTGAATAGACTTAAGTATTTGTACAATAAATCCTTTATTGTTTGTTTCTGCTTTTACTGTATTATTTTCCTTTACATGTAACAACTTTATATTCGCTACATCCGTTGTTTTTAATGTAAGTTTTGAGTCTTCTTTATTTGAGGCGGAAGAAGTGCATCCAAGTAAATTAATAAATAATACAGTTGAAAGAAGGATAGAGAGAATTCTGTTCATACTTTTCGCCACTTTTCGTTGTAGTTTCGTGTTATAAATGAAAACTGTATAGTTCATGAGCTTGTTTTTCAGAAACCCATTTTGGGATACGTTTCATTACTTCGTTTCTTACTATAGTTAAAGGTTTACTTTCTATTTGCGCCATTTTTCCAACTTTCCACGCAGTATTTGAGATTATTTCAATTCGTGCTCGTCTTTTTTGTTCGTATTCTATAAATGCTTGACGATAGTGGGCGTTTTTTTTGATACATTCAGCAAATATAATAGCATCTTCAATTGCCTGACAAGCTCCTTGACCTAAATTAGGTGTAAGTGCATGGGCAGCATCCCCAATAAAGACGATGCGTTTGTCAAAAAATTGTTTCATTGGAGTGATGTCTACAATATCACGATGAATCATAGTAACGTCCGATGCATTGTTTAAAATATCTGGGATAGGACTATGGTAACTTTTGAAATGATTATATAAATCTGCTGTTGTGTATGCTGTGTATTTTCGGTCCCTAGCTTTAGCATTTATGAGCGCATACCAATATACTTCGTTGTTTGGAAGAGGAACGATACCGAATCTACCGTTTGTTCCCCAAGTTTCAATAAAATCATTTTTTAAAGAAAGATTATGAGCTGGAGTTACGCCGCGCCAACACGTATATCCGGCATAACGATAACCATCGCTTTGTATTACTTGTTTTCGAACGACAGAATGAATACCATCAGCAGCAATGAGTATATTACCGAGTGCTTCACTACCATCTTGAAATAATATTTTTAAGGCGTTTTCTTCATTTTGTTCTATTTTTACGCATTCTTTTCCCCATTCGACAGTACCTTTTTGTAGTTCTGAAAGAAGCAATTGATGTAAATTTTTTCTATGAATGGAGTACATTTTTGGATAACAAGTTGGAATGGTCAATTTACTTAATATAGATCCTTTTTCTGACACAAGGTTAAAACCGTCACTTTCGTTCCCGAATTTTTTTATTTGCTTAGAAATTCCGTATGGTTCAAGTGCCTGCATTGCATTTGGGGCAATGATAATACCTGCACCAGCAACAGTAGGTTCAATATTTTTGTCATACACTTTTACATCTAATCCTATTTTTTGTAAGGAGATTGCTGCGCAAAGACCAGCAATACCACCACCTATAATCATGACATTATTCATGTGTTATCCCTCCATAATTAAGTGACTTAACTCATAAAATGACCGTGGTCATTTTATGAGTTAAGATTAATACCTTTTTTTGTTATTGTCAATTAGACTTTTAACTATAGTTCCGGAACGATTAGGTGAAAATAGAAATAATTGAAATTCTAAAAATGTAGAAGAGGAATTAGTAAAATTAAGCATCCGAGTAGGAGTATAGAGTGATAACATGTTACAATACAGCTAAGAACAAGCAATAAAGGAGAGTTATTTTACGTGAAGATTAAAGCTATTGAACCGACGCCAAGTCCGAATACAATGAAAGTTATTTTGAATGAAGTATTACCATCAGGAGCACGTAATAATTATACAAATGAAAATGCAGAACAAGCACCAGTACAAGTGCAAGAAATTTTGAAGATTGAAGGCATTAAAGGTGTGTATCATGTTGCAGACTTTTTAGCAGTGGAGCGAAATGCGAAGTATGACTGGAAAGTTTTATTACAACAAGTTCGTGCCGTTTTCGGTGAAGAAATAGTAGAAGAAAGCGAAGAACAACAACTTTCTCACTTTGGAGAAGTGAAAGTGTTTATTCAAATGTTCTTTACTATTCCAATGCAAGTGAAGTTAACTGATGGGATGACAGAAGAGCGTGTTGGCTTACCTGATCGTTTTAAAGAATCCATTATGAAAGTGCAAATGTCTGCACCTAACGTTGTGAAAGAACGTAAGTGGGTAGAGCAAAGTACACGTTACGGTAATTTTGAAGAAATCGGGAAAGAAGTAGTAGAAGAAATTGTTGCTGCTTATTCGGAAGAACGTGTAAATGAAACGGTTAAAGAATTATTAGATCAAGCGGGTGCTGTTGAAGTAACGATTCAAAAGCGTGAGCCATATAAAGTAACAGAAGAGATGATGAAGGATTCCGACTGGAAAAAACGTTTTGCAGCTTTAGAACAAATGGATCCTACTGAAGAAGATATGCCAGTATTGAAAATGGCGTTAGATGATGAGAAAGTATCTATCCGCCGCCTAGCAACAGCTTATTTAGGTATGGTAAAAGGTGATGGAGTATTGCCGTTATTATATAAAGCGTTATTAGATCGTTCTGTAAGTGTTCGCCGTACAGCGGGAGATTGCTTATCGGACGTAGGTGACCCAGCAGCGATGTTCGTTATGATTAAATCTCTGAAAGATTCAAGTAAATTAGTACGCTGGCGTGCAGCAATGTTCTTATTTGAACTTGGTGATGAAAGTGCAATTCCCGCATTAAAAGTAGCAGAAGATGATCCAGAGTTTGAAGTAGCAATGCAAGCACGTTTAGCTTTAGAACGTATTGAAGGCGGCGAAGAAGCAAAAGGTTCTGTATGGAAGCAAATGACGGAGTCTCGTAAAGGGGAATAATGTATGATTGTTTTCTATGATAGTTGGTGTCCGATGTGCACGGCAGTGGCAGAACGTACGAAAAAAGTAGATAACAAGGGCAAGATGACATTTGTTTCATTTCGAGATAAAGATGTAGTGGATCAATACGAACTTTCTGAAGAATTACAGCGCAAGATGGAACAAAGATTGTATATTTTTAAAAACAATAAATGGTACGATGGCATTCATAGTATATATGTATTAGCGAAGGCCGTTCCATCTTATTGGTTTGCAGTGCCTTTTATAAAACTATCTATCGTACTTGGATTTGGAAGTAAAGTATACGATTATATCGCTAACAATAGAAAACTTGTCCCAGTCGGACATTGCCGTGAAGGGGTTTGTGAAATCCCTTCAAAAAAATGAAAACGTCACTATCTTTCTTTTGCACCTATTAATAGAGCGTGATATGATGAATTTGGAATGAAAGTTGAAGGAGAGATACAAGATGTCAAATGCTTATGAAGAATACATGCGCCAAATGGTAATTCCAATGCGCCAAGAGTTAGTGCGTTCTGGATTTGAAGAGTTAACTACAGAAGAAGCTGTAACAGAATTTATTGAGAATGCAACAGGTACAACATTAGTTGTTATAAACTCTGTTTGTGGTTGTGCAGCTGGTTTAGCACGCCCATCAGCAGGTCAAGCGGTTGTACGTGCTGAAAAACAACCTGATCATCTTGTAACTGTATTTGCAGGTCAAGATAAAGATGCTACTGCGAAAATGCGTGAATACTTCGGAGAAATTCCTCCATCTTCACCATCTATGGCATTACTAAAAGGAAAAGAAGTTGTTCACTTCATTCACCGTCATGAAATTGAAGGCGCAACAATGGACGAAATTATTACAAACTTAGAACAAGCTTTCGAAAAGAATTGCTAAAGTAGGGGGAGAGTAAATCTCCCTCTTTTCTTTATATAGAGGTGAAAAAATGATAGTAACAACAGCAGGAAGAACAAATAAAGAAATGACAGCTTATGCAAATAAGGTAGCAGAAGAATTAAATTGTTCTTTCGTTTTACGTAATGATATACCTGTGCACAAACTGCATGAGCAGTATGAACAAGATGTGCTTATCGTAGGGAAAAACCGATTAGCTATTTATCCAGAAGGTACGGAAGAGTCGTTTTTCTTTCATCCAAACTCAGCAATGTTTCGTGTGAAAAGGTTAATGCGCGGAGAACACGATCCCTTTGTACAAGCTGCTAAACTAGAGAGCGGAATGACAGTATTAGATTGTACGCTCGGTATGGCATCAGATAGTATTGTTGCTAGCTATATTGTTGGTGAGAACGGAAAAATAACAGGGCTTGAAGGAAACGGATATATGGCGTACATCATGGGAAAAGGCTTGAAAACATGGTCTTCATCCGTTTCTGAAATCGATGAAGCAATGCAAAGAATCGATGTAAAACAAACTGAGCATTTCGCATTTTTAACGCAATGTGAAGATAATAGTTATGACGTCGTATACCTTGATCCGATGTTTGAAGAAACTGTCATCGAATCAGATGGAATAAAAGGGTTAAAACATTTCGCTTTGTATCATGATATTACTGACGAAACAATTGCGGAAGCGAAGCGTGTGGCGAGAAAACGTGTCGTTCTGAAAGATCATTTCCGTAGTTCTAGATTTGAAAAGCACAATTTTCACGTATACAAAAGAAAAAGTGCAAAATTTCATTTTGGTGTAATTGACCCTTGCTAATTGTTTGAAAAGATGTATAATAAGCAATAATTAAATATACTATCTGTGATGAAGAGAGTAGTCTTTTTCAGAAGGAAAGCGAACTAGGGATGGTGTGAGCCTAGTGCGGAAGAAAAAGATGAAGCGCACTTCGGAGATGCTTCTTGAATGAATAGTAGAGTAAGCCGAGGCCCCCTGTCCTCGTTATAAACGGGAAAGTGGTTCGTAATGAACAACAAGGGTGGTACCACGGGTTAAAACTCGTCTCTTTTTTAGAGACGAGTTTTTTGTATTCAAAAAATAAGGAGGTTGTATTATGGATTATAAAACGCAGTTTGCAAAAAGTTTATCGAATATTTTTACGAATGAATTAACGCAAAATCAAATTTTAGATTTAATCGAAACACCAAAACAAGATGAATTCGGAGATGCAGCGTTCCCATGTTTTTCACTAGCGAAGCAATATAGAAAATCACCAGCTACTATCGCAAAGGAAGTTGCGGAGAAATTAAATGACCCATTTTTTATGAAAATAGAGGCTGTTGGCCCGTATGTAAACGTCTTTTTTAATCGCCAAACAGTAAGTGATGAAGTATTAAAAACAATTTTAGCGGAGAAAGAAGAGTACGGTCAAAATCATTTTGGATGTGAAAAAACAGTAGTTATCGATTATTCCTCTCCTAATATCGCGAAACCTTTTTCAATGGGGCATTTACGTTCTACAATGATCGGTAATTCGCTGAAACATATCGCCGAAAAATGTGGATATGAAGTTGTGGGAATCAATTATATTGGAGATTGGGGAACACAGTTTGGGAAGTTAATTACTGCATATAAAAAATGGGGAAATGAAGAAATAGTTAAAGAGGATCCAATACGTGAGTTATTTAAGCTATATGTTCAGTTTCATGAAGAAGTAAAAGAGAACAAAGAACTAGAAGAAGAAGGACGCTCATGGTTTAAAAAACTAGAAGAAGGAAATGAAGAAGCAGTCGAACTTTGGAATTGGTTCCGTCATGAGTCTTTAAAAGAATTTTCTCGTATTTATGAACTTCTCGGTGTGGAATTTACAAACTTTCAAGGAGAAGCTTTCTATAACGATAAAATGGAAGACTTTATTGGGATTTTAGAAGAGCACGACTTACTGGAAGAATCAGAAGGGGCATTAGTCGTTAATTTAGAAGAAGAAGGTATGCCGCCATGTTTAATTAGAAAATCAGATGGTGCTACCATTTACGCAACACGTGATTTAACAGCGGCATTGTATCGTCAAAACACATACGAATTTGATAAAGCTTTATATGTAGTAGGACCCGAACAAAGCTTGCATTTCAATCAATTTTTCACTGTATTAAAAAAGCTTGGCTATAATTGGGTGGGTGGTATGGAACATGTACCGTTCGGGTTCATATTAAAAGATGGTAAGAAAATGTCGACACGTAAGGGCAGAATTATTTTATTAGAAGAAGTGCTAGAAGAAGCTGTTGCACTTGCGGAACAAAATATTGAAGAGAAAAATCCGAATTTAAAACAAAAAGAAGAAGTGGCAAAACAAGTCGGTGTTGGAGCAGTTATCTTCCATGATTTAAAAAATGAGCGTATGCATAATATTGAATTTTCATTAGAAAATATGTTGAAATTTGAAGGAGAAACAGGACCATATGTGCAGTACACGCATGCGCGTGCCTGTTCAATTTTAAGAAAAGAAAGTGTGGAATTTGAAACGTGTACTTTTGCATTAAAAGACGATTACAGCTGGAGTGTAGTAAAATTACTCAACAAATTCCCGCAAGTAATTGAGGCGGCCTTCAACAAAAATGAGCCATCGGTTATTTCAAAATACGTATTAGATGTAGCACAAGCGTTCAATAAATATTATGGAAATGTTCGTATATTAGAAGAGAACGAAGAGAAAGAGAGTAGACTCGCATTAGCTTACGCTGTGACGGTTGTATTAAAAGAGGGATTACGTTTACTTGGGGTGGGGGCACCTGAGGAAATGTAAATAAGAATATAATCATTATTAACCCAAGTATATTATAGCAGCGAACTGACAACCCAGGTCTAGGATGAACCTGGGTTGTTTTTTATTAATATATAATTCTTTTGCAAAATCAATTAAAATCTATTTAGAGAGGGTGATTCATATTGATTCGAACTTTTATTTTACAAATTCCTTGTCATAGAAGATCGGAAAGAAGTTTCCTTAAACTACAAAAATACATACCTTTATGTGCGCGTTGTACAGGCATGCTTATCGGTATTTTAATGTTTCCAATTTATTTTTATATGACACCTTCGTTTCTTTTGGCAATAATACTATCATTTTCCGCTCAAATTCCGTTACTTATTGATGGATTTACCCAAAAATGGAAATGGAGAAGCAGTACAAATTTACTAAGAGTAACGACCGGTTTATTAAGCGGTAATGGTATGGGGCTATTTATTGCCTCTAGCATTATATGGATAACATCTAAAAGCATATATTAACGGAAGGAGAACTTTACATGTTTTGGATTTACTCAGTTCTAATTCTTATTTCAGGAGGAAGCGGGATTAGTTTTCTCATTCATGAAAGAAATATAGAAGCAATAATTGCTTTTGTTATTTGTACAATATTTATTGTGTTACTCTATTTTCACCTAAAAAGAAATGACGAACATAGAAACTGTGATTGCAGTACATTAGCTTGTACTGATTATACTGATTGTAATTGTTAAATTATGTGAGTGGGAAAGTTAGTGTATCGTTTAAGGTATACTAGCTTTTTTTATTAGAAGTGTAGGAATGTGACTATTAAATGGAGAACTTTAGTTTTGTATATAAAAGGAGGTGTTGGACCTGGAAGAGTATGATTGGAATAGTAAGCTAGCGTATTTAAGAAATACGAGAGATTTATATTATAACGATGATTATTTAAGTTTTTTAGTCAATTCAGTTTGGAAGATTACTGGACCCGTACATATTGTTGATTATGGTTGTGGATATGGTTATTTAGGTTTAATTTTGTTACCTTTACTTCCAATTGGATCAAAGTATACAGGGATTGATAGGGGAGAAACATTAATAGCTGAAGCGAGAGAGTTGTTTCGTGCACTCCCATATGAAACAGAATTTATTGAGGGGGATGCGACAGAAATTGAATTGAAAAATAAATACGATATAGCTGTCAGTCATGCTTTTTTATTACATATGAATTCGCCCAAAGCAATGTTGCAAAAAATGATAAATTCGATTAAGGAGGGCGGACATGTTATTTGTTTTGAACCACATTGGATTTCTAATATGTCTTCATACGCACTAGGTGGAGTAATTCAATCGGAAATTATCCAGCTTGGTGTTTTGCAGAAGCTATTTGGAGAAGATACACATAGAAGTGGTAAAGACGGCAATATTGGTATGAAAATACCGATGTTTTTAAGTGAATTAGGTGTGAAGAATATTGAATGCAGAGTAAGCGATAAAGTGAATTTTTTAGATTCTAATATAACCCAAAATGATAAGCAAGGATTATATAATTCTCTAAAAGAAGAGGGCATTGCTAGTAATCCAGGTGAAAAACAGCAATTTATAGACCGTTTAATGAGTCGGGGTTTAACAGATATTGAAGCGTTTCATATACATTCTTCTTTGGTGTACGCTCCTAATATGAAAATTACATACGGTGAAATAAGGAGATAAATCTAATATTAGAAAAGTAGGGATATAATGAGAATTGCTACCCTCAACATTTGGAATCATCAAACTTTGTGGTCAGAGAGATTTGAGGCTATTTGTGAGGAAGTTCAAAATGTTGCTCCTCATATTCTAGCTATTCAAGAAGTTAGGAGTCATATGGATGATGAAAAGAAGATAAATGTAGTACAATATATCGCGAATCAAATAGGTTATCCATTTTGTATATTTAAAGAGTATCATGCGTATTTCCGAGTGATCATTACGG
>NZ_JBHWYR010000078.1:0-19344 GCF_042728695.1 Bacillus sp. NPDC060175 | reverse complement strand
TTATATGACGCTATATATTATTTTGTATATCCCGCTATGAATATTAATGGGACAGAGGTAGGGTGGCCAAAAGGTAGCCTTGGGATAGGTGTATATATATTTGTAATAGCATTATTTCCTATTTCGATATATCTCCAAAAAAGAGGCTATGTATATTCTGTAAAATATTTATTTTTATTTGGGTACATGTTTATCAACCTTATTAATAATTTAATGATTTATTTGCGAACGGATAGGGCTTTTGAACATGGCAGTATGGTAGAAATGTTATTAATTTTATTTGCACCGGTTTTCGTGAACAGAAAATATTTTTATTTAGTTTCCTTTAGTGTAATTGGAAAGTACGTACTTTTTACATTGATATTAAAAGATTTAAAAGTTGTGATTCCGCTTGTTTTATGTATATTCTATTTCATTATTTCACATTCTTTGTTAAAACGATTTCAATCTTATGTAAGAACCGTTGTTGAAATGATGAACAATATGAAAGAGACGGAAAATTTAGCTGTTATTGGTACAATGTCTACAACAATTGCTCACGAAATTCGAAATCCATTAACAGCTTTAAAAGGGTTTACGCAAATGCAAAAAGAAAGAAACCCTGCTGATACGATGAGCTATGACATTATGTTACAAGAAATTGAAAGAATTAACGGGTTTGTTAGTGAATTGATGTTATTAGGAAAACCAAAACCAATTAAGTATGAATGGTGTAATATACGAGAAATCCTTTTATATGTTGTGCAGTTAATGGAAAGTTATGCGGCTCAATATAAAGTGAAATTCCACTTGCAAGTAGATGGAAATTTACCCGATATAAATGGCGATGATAAGCAATTGAAGCAAGTGTTGTTAAACATTATCAAAAATGGAATCGAATCGATGCCAGAAGGTGGAGACATTCATATTTGTGTATTCAAAAAAGCTGGAGATAATTTGTGTATTTCTGTCGAAGATCAAGGTTTTGGTATAGAGAACGATAAAATAGAAAAAATTGGAAAGGCATTCTATACAACAAAGGAGAATGGTACAGGTCTTGGGTTAATGATTACATATAAAATTATTGAAGAACATCAAGGGAGTATGGTAATTCAAAGTAGTATGGGCGTAGGAACGAAAGTGGAAATCTATTTACCAACAGTGTAGTGCATTAGAAGAAATTATTTTTCAGAAAAGTGCTCTTGTTGTGTAAATATAAACATTTTATAAAATGTTTCAAGAAGGGTTTTTTTTATAAAACACTTCGTTTATAATGGAGGGAAATATCGACATGAAGCTTTGAGCTCGTGTAACGGTTCGGTAGTGTTATGAAAAGAAAAGAAGGGGTGCACGCGCATCCTTTTTCCTATGCAGATATGATGAAAGGGGTGGTATGATGGAATTAACATTAAATTCGACTGTATGTTTACACACGATTCAATTTCGAAAAGAGCAAAAGAATTATATTGTAAAAGATACGATTACAGGAGAAAAATATGAAATGCCGCCACTTTGGATTGATGCACTAGCAATGATGCGTGACGGTTTTTTATTGGGAGAAATTGAGGAGAAATTAAAAGAAGAGTATCCGGCTGAGGAAGTAAATATGTTAGCATTCACGAGGCAACTGTTAGAGCTAGAACTTGTCGGAATGGTAGATGGAGAAGAGATAGCTTGTACAAAGAAGAAAGATAAAGATTATTTAGCTTGGGTACGTCCGCGGGTGGAACAATTCTTTCTTAATTTAAATAAAAAATATAGAAGCAAAGGTCAAAAGTGATCTTTGCTTTTTTGTTGTCCTCAAGTAGTTCTTATTTTAAAAAATAACGGCAAATGCTCTTGCGAAAGCACCATCACTATTTTTAATTTTTAAAGGTGCTGCTGAGAAAAAGAAACGCTTCGTTTTAATGGCATCTAGGTTTGTTAAGTTTTCAATTAAATAAATGTTATTCCCTAGCAATATGTGATGAATAGGTGATGTTTCTGTCGTTACCTCATCAGGAGAAATGAAATCTAAACCGACAGATTTTATTTTTAAATTAACTAGTTCTTCAGCTAATTCTTCAGAAAGATAAAATGCTTCTTTCGCATAAGCTTCTGTGTTCCATTTATTAGATAAATTGGAATGGAAAATAACAATATCTCCTTCCTTTATGTCGGTATTATTTAATACTTCCTTAGGTAATTTTCGCCCTTGAACATGTGTTACATCGATTAGAACTGCTTCGCCTACAAATTGGTCGAGAGGTAATTTATCAATTGTTGTTGCACCAGAGATGAAATGTGCAGGGGCATCGCAATGAGTGCCAACATGAACGACAGAATGAAAATCTGTAACTTGATATCCTGTTTCTTCAACACTTGTAATTGCTTCTAGTTGGATTTTAGGCGTTCCAGGAAATTGAGACATATTGTTTTCAAACGTTTGTGATAGGTCAATTACTTTCATTCTAAATACCTCCAATATATGTTTTAAAATAATAAAAAGCTCATCTTCCATAATCAAGAAAGATGAGCTTTACATACAGTAGCTAAGCTTTATCTTCCAAAATGCAAAGCATTTTGCAGGAATTAGCACCTATTCAGTTTTTGTAAACTGAGGTTGCTGGGCTTCAAAGGGCCGGTCCCTCTGCCTCTCTTGATAAAGGTATATCCAGTTCAATATTTGTAATTTTTCGATATTTAAATTGTAATTCATTTCCTTTTTCAGTGCAATACAAAATAGGTATTCACCCAAACAAAGTTGCTCGCATATTGTAGCTTATGTAAGTAGACTGCTGCGAAGGGGTGGGTGCAGTGACAGGGAATGTATTGAACTATTTTGCTGGTGGAAATACAGCTAGAGGATTTTATAGCTTGTATGAAGAGAGTTTAAAAGGGCTAGATAGGTTGTTTATTTTAAAAGGCGGTCCAGGAACAGGGAAGTCTTCTTTAATAAAAGCAATTGGTCGTGAATGGGCCGGAAAAGGATATAATATTGAATTTTTACATTGTTCTTCTGACAATAAGTCGGTTGACGGTGTAATTATTCCGAAGTTAAATGTAGGAATTGTCGATGGGACATCGCCACACGTTATTGAGCCGAAAATGCCAGGAGTTGTCGAAGAGTATATAAATTTAGGGGTTGCCTGGGACTCGAATAAATTAAGAAAGCAGAAGTTAGAAATTGAACGATTTGTATCAGAAGCGAGTAAGGCTTTTCAATCTGCTTACGCATGTTTTAAAGAGGCGTTAGCTATACATGATGAGTGGGAGAAAATATATATTAATAATATCGATTTTAATAAAGCAAATGAACTAACAGATGAGCTGATTCAGAAGTTATTTGTAGATAAAAAGGGGAAACAATCGCTTGTGAAACATCGTTTCTTAGGGGCTGCTACACCGAAAGGAGCAGTTGATTTCGTTCCTAATTTAACAGAGGGATTACCACATCGTTATTTTATAAAAGGACGCCCGGGCTCTGGAAAATCAACAATGCTCAAAAAGTTATCGAAGGCAGCAGAAGAAAAAGGTTTTGACGTTGAAGTATATCATTGCGGATTTGACCCGAATAGTCTTGATATGGTTATCGTAAGAGAATTAGGATTTGCAATTTTTGATAGTACTGCGCCACATGAATATTTTCCAAGTCGCGTGGGTGATGAAATTATAGATATGTATGCCCTTATTGTGACACCGGGGACGGATGAGAAGTATGCTACAGAAATTCGTGACGTTTCCATTCAATATAAAGCAAAAATGAATGAGGCGATGTCTTTCTTAGCAAAGGCAAAATCAGTTCGTGATAAATTAGAACGAATTTATATTGCCGCTATGGATTTTTCAAAAGTCGATGCATATAAAGAAGAAATCCAAAAAGAGATTGAACGAATTGCAGTTACTGTAATTGAAAAGAAAAAATAGGTGTTTTGTTAGGCTGTCGGGAATTTTCTGACAGCTATTTTAGTATCTGGTAAAATTAGTCTTATATTTGTCGAATTTCCAGGGAAATGATCAAAAAATGGGGAGGGTATGAAATGAGAGAGAAAATTGAATTAGAACTAGAAAGAATTGAAAAAGAGAATGATGTAAAAATTTTATTTGCTGTAGAATCAGGGAGTCGTGCTTGGGGATTTCCATCGAAAGATAGTGATTATGATGTTAGGTTTGTTTATATACATCCAGTAGAATGGTATTTATCAATTCATGATAAACGTGATGTAATCGAGTATCCAATTAGTGATGATTTAGATATAAGTGGCTGGGATATTAAAAAGGCATTGCAACTATTTGCAAAGTCAAATCCGGCTTTACTTGAGTGGATTCGATCACCAATTTTTTATTCGAAAAACTCTAATTTTCCAGAACAGCTTCAGCAAATGAGCGAAAAGAATTTTGATCCAAAAGCAACGATATATCATTACTTACATATGGCTTCAAAAAATTATCGTGAATTTTTGCAAGGTGAGAATGTAAAACTGAAAAAGTATTTTTATGTATTACGTCCTATTTTAGCTTGTAAATGGTTAGAGGAGAAATCGACTTTGCCTCCTGTAGAATTTGATAGATTGATTACAGAATTGTCATTAGAACGTAGTGTATTAGATGAAATTGAAAAGTTGTTAATAAAGAAAAAAGCAGGTACTGAATTGGATATTGGATTGAAAATTGAGGTGCTAAATCAATTTTTAGAAGAACAAATTGATTACTACCAGCAATACGTAAAAGGGATTGAAAAGGGATTAGGGATTGATATTGAGAGTTTGAATACATTATTTAGAAATATGTTGTTTGAAGTATATAAAAAAGAGCACAAGTGAGTTTGTGCTCTTTTTTATCCCGCTATTTGTGGGAGCCGCCGTAAACGCCTGATTGGTGAGGGCTAATAATCAGTGGGGATGCACAAAACCCTCACTGATTAAAGTTTCACTTTATTTTGTAGGAATAAAGAAAACAGATATAGCCGCGATAAGACCTGCAAAGGAGAATAAGTAAAAATTCCAAGCTAAGTCATATTGCATTGTCATAATAATACCGACAAGAATAGGGCCAGCAATTGCACCAACTCGGCCAAGCCCAAGTCCCCATCCTAAAGAGGTAGCTCGGATATGTGATGGGAAGTATTGTGTTACATAAGCATTTAATATTTGAGTAATACCGACTGATCCAATTCCAGCAAGACCAATTAAAAGATAAATGATTGTAACAGATGGTTTGATTGTTAATAGTCCAATACATATGGCTGCCATAAGGTAGGAGATGCTAATAACAATTTTTGCTCCTATACGATCGGCAATTGCTCCAGCAAATAATGCACCGATAGCTGCAGTAATGTTTAGTATAAGTAGAAATGATAAACTAGATCCAAGTGGATATCCTGCTTGGCGCATCATCTGTGGTAGCCAAGTGTTTAAACCGTATATCAAAAACATTCCCATTATATAAGTAGTCCAGAAAAGTAGAGTTGCTTTCATGTATTCTTTTGAGAATAATGTAAGGAATCCGTGTTTCTTTTGTATATTAGATGATGTTTGAGAAATTTCTTTTCTTACATGTAATTCGATTTGAAAACGATCACAAATTTGTTTCGCTTCTTCTTGACGATTACGTGATAGCAAAAATTGAATAGACTCAGGTAAATAACGAATAATGAAAGGAATGAGAAGTAGCGGAATCATTCCGATGCCAAACATAATTCTCCATCCGAAACCTTCTAACATAAACATGGACAAAATGGCGCCTAGTACGATACCTAAAGGATAGCCGGTAAACATAAGTGCATAAATAAAAGATTGTCGCTTTTGGGGTGAATACTCAACAGTGAGTGCCGAAGCTGTTGGGATAACACCACCTAATCCAATTCCTCCGATAAATCGAGATAGTCCGAATAATTCCGGGGAAGGAGCCATTGCAGCTAAGCCCATTGTAATAGAAAAAAGGGCTAGACAGCATATGAGTGTCCATTTTCGTCCAATTAGATCTGTAATGGTTCCAACTAGAATAGCACCAATAAACATCCCAAATAAAGCATAGCTGGCAATTGTTCCAGCGTGAGCTGGTGATAGTGCCCAGCTTTTGTCTTCTAGGAGCTTTGGCAGAACGGCGCCGTAAATACCTAAATCATATCCGTCAGCTAGAATGGCTAGCCAACAAATAAAAACAACAAGTTTTGTAATAGAACTTGAAAAGATAGTTTCTGTAGATTCTAGATGAGGTGGAGCAGAAGGTTGCATAGTATTCACCTCTTTTTTGTAAATTAATATATTATTTTGTTAAATGTTAATTTTTTCCTTCTTTTGTCGAAATTTATCTAAAAAAGCTTCATGAAAATAAAGAAGTTCAACGGGATTTCCGTTGAACTTCTTTATTTTTTACTCGTTATCAACTCGTTTCAATGGCTGATCTGCAGGACCTTCAATAACGTCTCCATCGATTGAAAAACGAGATCCGTGGCAAGGGCAATCCCACGTACAATCACCGTTATTCCATTCAACTTCACAGCCGAGGTGCGTACAAGTTGTGTCGACGATATGTAATTTTCCTTCTTTATCTTTATAAGCACCTGCACGTTTCCCATTTACACGTACAACAGATCCTTCGCCAGTTTCAAGATCTTCTGGTTTACGTAAAGCAACTTCAATTTTCCCCTCAATTAAATGTTTCGCAACGTCAATGTTCTGTGAGAGAAATGTTTTTATATCCGGATTTGCATGAAAACGTGATGGTGCAAACAGTTCTTTATATGGACTTTGGATTTTTAGAATGGAGTCCTTCAGTAAATGAGCTGCTGCAGTTCCAGTTGTCATACCCCATTTACGATATCCTGTTGCCACAAATATATTTGGATTCCTTTCATTAATATGTCCGATATAAGGGAGTTTATCTAGCGTGATTAAATCTTGCGCTGACCATCTATAAGGAATTTCATCTACTCCAAAAGTAGATTCAGCAAAGGAATATAGTGCATCATAATGAAGCATCGTATTAATTCCTTGGCCTGTTTTATGGCTCTCTCCGCCAATCAATATTAGTTTTTCTCCATTGCTTGTCGTATAACGTATGGAGCGTTTTGGATCATCGATACTTAAATACATGCCCTCTGGATAATCTGTTTTTGCTTTTATTGCAAGAGCATAGGAGCGTTCTGCGTACATTCGCGTAAAGAAAAAGCTATTAGCATCATAAAAAGGAAAATGTGAACAAGAGACAATATATTTACAAGTGATGCGATGGTCACCCTTTGTAATTACTTGTGGATAATCTCCTTTTTCCACATCAATAGCTGTTGTTTGCTCATAAACCATTCCGCCCATTTCCACAAACTTTTCTAAAAGTGTTTTTAAATAAAGGAGGGGATGGAATTGCGCTTGATTTTTCATCACAAGTGCAGATTGTACGGGAATAGGAATCGACAGAGATTGAACATAGTCACAAGGTATATTTAATTTTTGATAGGCTTCATATTCTTTCGTTAAATTTCGCAGGCCATTATTGGTAGTTGTATATAAATAAGAATTTTCATTTGTGAAATTACAGTCGATTTTATATGTTTGTACAGTCTCATTTATGAATTGTAGAGCTTTACTATTTGATTCGTAGTAAAGTTGAGCTTTTTCAACACCAAAATTGTTTATTAATTCATCATAAATAAGATCATGTTGAGCTGTTACTTTTGCGGTTGTATGCCCAGTTGTTCCATTTAAAACAGAACCAGAATCAATTAAAACGACTTTCATTCCTTCTTTAGCGAGTAAATAGGCGGTGGTAATACCTGTAATACCAGCACCGATAACGGCAACTTCTGTCTTTATATTTTCGGATAAATGAGGAAAAGTAGAAAATTGAGTAGATTCAATCCAATAGGATGATGGTAACTGCGGAAATGTGTCATCTGTCATTTTGAAAACCTCCTAAATTAGAACAATTTTCCTTTTAATATTTCCATATTATATGGAATTCATGTATGTTGTTTTCGTAGCGTTCTATTTTTATTAAACGAAAGATAAAAATATTTTAATATAATTATTTTATTGGGGCAGTATGAAGAAGTAGGATTTATATAAAGCTAAATTCAAGTGATTCCATTTGTTGATTACATAGAGAGTTCTTGAATAAGATAGAGTCTATGTTGTTTAAGTGGATATGTATATATAGCTGATAAAGCCTTATGAAATCTATGCTTTTTCTTTAGTGAAATAAAGTATAATTATAAAAATATAACCAACTTTTATTACTAGGTCATAAAAGTTGTTGACAATACAGAAAGTCTATTGTTATGATTCATCATGTGGAAAGGTTGATAGAGAGTAAAAAGAGAAATGTTTTTCATTGATAATAAAAGCGAAAATTAAGTGACGATAGAGTGAGTATATTTTCCTTATGATAAATGCTTTTTGGATCACGTAGTAAAATCAATCTGGAAGCAAGAATTGATATATGCAAGTTGCGCGGGGCGCGGCATAAGAAAGGGGCAAAAGGATGAAGGAGCTTCATACGTTTGGGTGGTATGCAGCGCGTGTATCACCACATTTGCCGAAAAAAGCATTTAAACCAGTTCCTAATCGTTTATTTGGTGGACTGGCTTATTTACTTGTGGCATTGGCTGGTTTAATAACGATCGGTGTATTTGAATTGAATGTGTGGGCAAATCTAGGAATTGCAATTGTTCTTGGATTATGTTTTGCTTCACTTGGATTTTTAGGACATGAAATTTTACATGGAACAGTTGTAAGAAAGGCATGGCTTCGTGATTTTTTAGGTGCGATAGCATTTATGCCATTATCAACTGGCCCAAAACTTTGGAGAAAGTGGCATAATGCAACGCATCATGTTCACACACAGCATGAAGACAATGATCCAGATGCATGGCCGACATTTGAAAAACTTAAAAAGAGTAAGTTTTTGAGTTGGGTATATCGCATGCCTCTTCATGTACGTTCATTCTTTAGTTTTCTGTCACTAACAATTCAATTTACGTTACATTCGACTCGAATGTTCTTTCATTTTATAAAAGAATTTAAGTCATCCAATCAAAAATCTGTATGGCTGCAACTTCTTTTGCCCTGGACAGTTTGGATTAGTTTATTGTTTATTATGGGACCTACAAAGTGGTTCTTTGCATACGTGATTCCGTTGTTAATTGCTAACTTTATTGTAATGGCGTATATCGCAACAAATCACCGCTTAAATCCTATTGTTCCAGTAAATGATCCGTTAGCAAACTGTTTATCAGTAACAGTGCCGCGCTGGGTAGACGTTTTACATTTCAATTTCTCATACCATACAGAACATCATTTGTTTCCTGCTATGAGTTCTAAATACTATCCATTAGTAAAAGATAAAATTAAAGAAATGTGGCCGGAACGCTATCACGAAATGCCGATGACAAAAGCATTGGCAGCACTTTGGAATACACCACGTGTGTATTATCACGGAAGTGAATTAGTTGATCCGCATAGGGAGCATTTCTATGGTTCTTTAGGAAATGGATTGGATCCTCATAATATTTCATATCGTGAGGATCATATAGAGGAAAAAGAGACTATAAAAAAAGTAAATCAATAATAGATATATTTTACGATGAAAAAGCAAGCTCTCTTAGAGCTTGCTTTTTGTTATAAAGAAACTTCTTTCTTGTTCTTTGTCTTGACTTGGACAGAGTTATTTTCTTTCCGTTGTAGTCGTTTCTCTAAAAGATTAACAAAATAAGTAAATAGAAGAACAAGTACGAGATAGTATAAACCAACGATTATATATGTATCTAATTGTTGGAAGTTACCTGCAGCGATGGATAAACCTGATCCCCATAATTCGGACAATCCTACATAAGCAACGAGTGAAGAATCTTTTAATCCTATGATAAACTGATTCCCTAGAGGAGGAAGGGATAGGCGAAATGCTTGTGGTAATATAATCCGGCGCATCGCTAAAGGGTAAGGCATACCTAAAGAGCGAGCAGCTTCTAATTGTCCTCGGTCAACGGATTGAATTGATCCGCGGAAAATTTCAGTAATATATGCACCGTTATGAATTGCTAAAGCAATTGCTCCTGCCCAAAAAGGGGTAAAAACAACAACGGATGTAATCCCAAAATAGAGAATGGCAATTTGAACAATTAAAGGTGTACCACGAATAATGGCGATGTATACATGAGCAATACTATTTAAAACCTTATTGTTAGAGATTCGAAAGAAAGCGACTAGTAATCCAATTAGTGAACCGAGTAATAGGGATGTTAATGTTAATTGTAATGTGACAATAGTAGCCTTTAAGAGTGTGGGATAGGTAGAGATAAAAATTTCAAACATATGTGTCACCTCATATTGTATGGATTTTAGTAGGGAATGAAATGCCCCACATACAAGGTGGGACATAATTTATGAAATCTCTAAATGGCTAACTTACTTTGTTTTTGCCTCGTCTCCAAGAATATTACGCCCAAACCATTTCTTACTAATCTTTTCATACGTGCCGTCTTTAATGATTTCATCTAGCGCTTTATTTACCTTTTCGACCATGTCTTTATTGTCTTTATGAATAGCAATTCCCATTTCATCAAGGTTTAACGGTTTTCCAGCTTCTTTTATATTTGATTTACCTTCTTTAATCATACGAAGACCAACCATTTGATCAGTAATAACTGCGTCTACACGTCCTGGTTCTAAGTCCATAAGTGCAGTAATATCACTATCATATTCTGTAATTTGATCTGTATGTTTTGCAACAAGGGTTTTGAAAGTACTTGCTTTTACAACACCTATTTTTTTACCTTTCAAGTCCTCTGGAGAAGAGATAGATGTATTCTTTTTAGTTACAAAAATTTGTGCACCAGAGCGATAATATGGATTTGAGAAATTCACGGCTTTTAATCGCTCTTCTGTAATAGCCATACTCCCTAATATCACATCATATTTTTTTGATTGTAAACCTTGAATCAATGTTTCCCAAGGATTTGTAACAGGAACAGGTTTCATTCCCATCTTTTTCCCGAGAGCTTCACCTATTTCTACATCAAAACCGACAAGTTTCCCGTCATTTTCTTTATAGTTAAAAGGTTTGTATAAACCACTCATCGCATAACGAAATTCTTTTTCACCATTAGATGAAGTGGTAGAGCTTTCCTTACTACAGGCTCCTAGTATGAAGGATGTGCATAATGTAATACTCGCAACAATGGTTAATAGTTTTCTTTTCATAAAACCCCTCCTATATATTGATCATACGGATTGTTTTCAATATGCTATGGAGATATTTTATTTGGACAATTAGTTGTGTCCCGTATGAATGAATTTCTTTATGCTTGAAACAGAAGTTACATTATAAAACGTTGCGTAAAAATTGCTTTGCTCGTTCATGCGATGGAGCGGAAAAAAATTGCGCTGGTGAAGCATCCTCTACAATTTTCCCGTCATCCATAAAGATGACGCGGTCAGCTACATCCCTTGCGAAATTCATTTCATGAGTAACAATAACCATTGTCATTCCTTCTTCAGCAAGTTCTTTCATAACTTGCAACACTTCTCCAACAAGTTCAGGGTCTAAAGCTGAGGTAGGTTCATCAAATAGCATAATTTTAGGATTCATGGCAAGAGCTCGTGCGATTGCGACGCGCTGCTTTTGGCCACCAGAAAGTAGGTGAGGCGTTACATCCGCTTTATCTTGTAAACCAACTTTTTCAAGTAGATGATTTCCAGCATCTTTAGCTTCTTTTACATTTAATTTTTTTACATGAATAGGTGCTTCTATGATGTTTTCTAGTGAGGTCATATGGGGAAAGAGGTTAAAGTGCTGAAAAACCATACCGACATTTTCACGGACTTTGTTTAAATTTGAATGCTTTGGATCAATTCGCTCACCTTGTAAGTGAATTTCACCTTCATCATACATTTCTAAAAAGTTAAGACAGCGAAGTAATGTACTTTTGCCGGAACCACTGGCACCGATTAAAACAACAACTTCTTTTTCTTTTACTTCTAAATCAATTCCTTTTAAAACATCAAGTGATCCGAATGATTTTACTAGATTTCGAACTTGAATCATACAAAACCCCCAGTCAAAAATATATTTACAAATGTTGCCCCGTATTTCTGTTATTAGTCATAAATTGTCAGAATCCTTTATTTTTTTCAGAGGATTTGATATTCAAGGAAATAATGATTTTAAAAATCCCTATATCTTTCTATAACGAAAATATGGATAATAATATATAGGTAGTACTTATATTGCTTAAAATAAGGGGGAAAGAAGAGATGGAAAAAGAAAGGAAGACATTTTCCTTTGGCTTACGTATACAGCTTATGCTATTTACTACATTTTTAGCTTTCATTACATATTCAACAAGCTTATTTTTTATTTACGTTATATATGATTATTTTCAAATTTATGTAAGTCGAACTGTATATAATATTATCGTTATGTTATTAGGTGTAGTATGGTCTGGGATTTTAGCATATGGAGCAGCAATCTTTTTAATTAAACCACTTCGGAAGTTGGAAGAAGCTGCAAGGAAAGCGGCTGAGGGTGACATTCGGGAGGACGTCCCATTGCCAAAGGCAGATGATGAAATTAAATCTTTAAGCGTTGCATTTAATATGATGCTAGGAAATTTAAGAGTAATGGTAAAAAATATTGATACTACATTTTCGTATACAAATAAGCAAGTTCAGCAAATTAGAAAACAAACGGGAGAAGCGACGAAGCAAGCACAAGGTGTATCTGAGACCCTTGCAGAGATTTCTTTTGGCGCGGAGCAATCAGCAGCATCGATTCAGGCGATTGTTTCTACTGTTGATACAACAACTTCTATTGCGAGTGAAGTAGAAGAAAAAGCAAAACAGTCTGACGAGTTGTCTTCAGAAATGGTTCAAGCTTTAGGACAAAGCACACGTGTCTTTAATTCCTTAATTCAAGGTATTCAAACATTGGCGAAAGAAAATGAAGATTCAATGCGAAATGTACAGCAGTTAGAAGAACGAATGAAACAAGTTGAACATATTGTTTCTGTTGTAAGTGAGATTGCTAGCCAAACAAATTTATTAGCACTCAACGCCTCTATTGAGGCAGCTCGTGCAGGAGAGCATGGAAGAGGATTTGCGGTTGTAGCAGAAGAAGTACGTAAACTTGCTGATGAAAGTGATCGTTCTGCCAGAAACATATCGCAATTATTACGGAATATGCAAGATGAAGTACAACAAGTCGCGATGAAAATGACCGAGCAAGTGAAAAAAGCTAAAGAAGAGGCGAAACGCGGGGGAGCTACAGAATTAATTTTAAAAGAAATGTCATCAAGTATTATGGAAGTAGCAGATGCAACTAAGCAAATTAGTAGTTATATGAATGAACAAGTGAGTCACATTCATCAAACAGGAGCACAAACAAAAGCTGTAGCAGCCATCGCTGAGGAAACGTCAGCTGGTTCACAAGAAGTGGCGCGTGTGACTCTGCAACAGTCTAAAAATATGGTAATAATCGATCGATTATTAAAGGATTTAGAGAAGCAAGCAGCTGAATTGAAACAAACGATTGAACGATTTTCAATGTAAAAGAGAAGAACAGAATGCTGTTCTTCTTTTTTTTAGCTAGATTTAATATCTACAGTTAAAAAGTATAAACTATGAACGTTTCCGCAACATTCTTTTCTGTCCCTTTCGGATGAAAATTATAGCGAGCTATAATGTTAAAAGGGGTGTCTTTTATGAAAAAAGAAAAAAGACAACGATTAATTAAACAATTTGTAAAGGAGTATGAAATAGAGAAGCAAGAAAGGTTAGTAGAATTGTTAGCAAAAAAAGATGTATTAGTAACACAAGCTACAGTTTCTCGAGATATTCGTGAGTTAAACTTAACGAAGGTACCTTCTCAAGAAGGATTAATGATATATAAAGTTTTCTCAGAAGAGCATTTACAAACTGATATAAAGTTAAAGAAAAAATTACGAGAGGTTGTTGTAAAAATTGATTGTGTAGATCAATTAATGGTTATTAAAACATTACCCGGTAATGCACATGTTATTGGTGTTTTGTTTGATGAGTTAGATTGGAAAGAAAAAATAGGATGTATATGTGGAAATGATACATGCCTTATCATTTCTCAGTCGAAATCAGATAGGGAGATTTTAGAAGAAAGGTTAAATTTAATTATGTAGATGCAAAATCCTGTTTTTAATAAAAATTAAAAACAGGATTTTTGTTTAAATACGGAAGTTAAATATTCAACATATATGCGTAATATATGTATTTTTTTATTGAAAAAGCGGGATGGAGTGTTATAAAAATACAAATCCATATGATTTTAAAAAAATAACTTGTTTAATATTTCACAATGATAATGTGGATGCTTTCACAAAGATGAAAGCGCGTAGCATTTATTATGTACTTGTAAGACATCAAACATATTTAAAAGGAGGTACAACAAATGAAGCATCCGATACATGTTACTTCAGAAATTGGGGAATTACAAACGGTGTTATTAAAACGACCTGGTAAAGAAGTGGAAAACTTAACGCCAGATTATTTGCAACAATTATTATTTGACGATATTCCATATTTACCAATTATTCAAAAAGAGCATGATTATTTTGCACAAACATTACGCAATCGGGGTATTGAAGTTCTTTATTTAGAAAAACTAGCTGCTGAGGCATTAGTAGATAAAAAACTTCGAGAAGAATTTGTTGATCGTATTTTAGAAGAAGGACAGGCTGACGTAAATGTTGCACATCAAACTTTAAAAGAATATTTACTTTCCTTTTCAAATGAAGAATTAATTCAAAAAATTATGGGTGGTGTACGGAAAAACGAAATTGAAACAAGTAAGAAGACACATTTATACGAATTAATGGAAGATCATTATCCGTTTTACTTAGACCCAATGCCTAATTTATATTTTACTCGTGATCCAGCAGCTAGCGTGGGCGATGGCTTAACGATAAATAAGATGAGAGAACCGGCGCGTAGACGGGAATCATTATTCATGGAGTACATCATTAAATATCATCCAAGATTTGCAAATCACAATGTGCCAATTTGGCTAGATCGTGATTATAAGTTTCCAATTGAAGGTGGCGATGAGCTAATTTTAAATGAAGAAACAATTGCAATTGGAGTATCTGCCCGTACGTCAGCTAAAGCAATTGAACGTTTAGCTAAAAATCTTTTTAGTCGACAAAATAAAATTAAGAAAGTGTTAGCAATAGAAATTCCAAAATGCCGAGCATTTATGCATTTAGATACAGTGTTTACAATGGTTGATTATGACAAGTTTACAATTCACCCAGCCATTCAAGGGCCAAAAGGAAATATGAATATTTATATTTTAGAAAAAGGCCCAGATGTGGACACTCTTAAAATTACACATCGTACTTCTTTAATGGAAGCATTAAAAGAGGTATTAGGTTTAAGTGAATTAGTTCTTATTCCTTGTGGAGGAGGAGATGCAATTGCTTCCGCTCGTGAACAATGGAATGACGGTTCTAATACATTAGCAATTGCGCCAGGTGTAGTTGTTACATATGATCGCAACTATGTATCCAATACTTTATTACGGGAGCACGGTATAGAAGTCATTGAGGTGCTAAGTTCGGAATTATCTCGTGGTCGTGGGGGTCCACGTTGCATGAGTATGCCAATTGTTCGTAAAGATATTTAGTATAAATAACGGAGAAAGTAGGGATGAAGTATGTTAATGACTAGACCGAATTTAAAAGGAAGAAGTTTTCTAGCTGAAAAAGATTTTACACAAGAAGAATTATTATATTTTCTAGATTTAGCAGCAGAATTAAAAGAGAAAAAGAAAAACGGTGTCCCACATCATTATTTAGAAGGTAAAAATGTAGCGCTCTTATTTGAAAAAACCTCTACTCGTACGCGATGTGCATTTACAGTAGCATGTACAGATTTGGGGGCGAACCCTGAATATTTAGGGAAAGGTGATATTCAGCTTGGGAAAAAAGAATCCGTAGAGGATACAGCAAAAGTGTTAGGGCGTATGTTTGATGGAATTGAGTTTCGTGGATTTAATCATGAAACTGTAGAATCTTTAGCACAAAATTCTCGTGTGCCGGTTTGGAATGGATTAACAGATATGTGGCATCCAACACAAACACTTGCAGATTTATTAACAATTAGAGAACATGTAGGGAAATTAAAAAATGTGAAGCTCGTTTACGTTGGAGATGGACGAAATAATGTTGCTAATAGCTTACTAGTTGGTGGAGCGATCGTTGGAATGGATGTACGTATTTGTACACCGGAATCTTTATGGCCAGAGCAAGAAGTAATTAATTTAGCAAAAAAATATAATGAACAGGTAATGATAACAAGTAATGTGGAAGAAGCTGTTGCGAATGCAGATGTAATTTATACAGATGTATGGGTGTCTATGGGGGAAGAAGAAAAATTTGCTGAACGTGTCGAGTTATTGAAACCTTATCAAGTAAATATGAAAATGATTAAAGAAACAGGGAATGAAAACGTGATTTTCTTACATTGTTTACCTGCATTTCATGATGTTGAAACGATGTATGGTGAGGAAGTTTATGAGAAATATGGGTTGAGGGAAATGGAGGTAACTGACGAAGTATTCCGCAGTAAACATTCAAAAGTATTTGATCAGGCTGAAAATAGAATGCATACAATTAAAGCGGTTATGGCAGCTACTTTAGGAAACATGGAGTAAAGAAGAAAGGGAGTCTTCCTTTCTTCTTTCTCCTCCTTTAGACACTATCATTCACTATTGCTTTCGTATTGTTATTGCAATTAAAGAGAGGTGAGTGGAATGGGTGAAGATAAGAAATTAGGGTTGTTTACATTAACGGCGCTTGTAGTGGGGTCTATGATTGGCGGTGGAGCATTTAATTTAGCAAGTGATATGGCAAAAGGTGCTGGTGCTGGAGCCATTATTATTGGTTGGGTTATAACAGGAATTGGGATGATTGCGCTTGGATTATCTTTTCAAAATCTAACTGTAAAACGGCCAGATTTAGATGGTGGTATTTTTAGCTATGCAAAAGCAGGATTTGGTAATTTTATGGGATTTAATAGTGCGTGGGGATATTGGCTATCTGCCTGGCTTGGTAATGTAGCTTACGGCACATTATTGTTTTCTTCATTAGGGTATTTCTTCCCAATCTTTGAAGGTGGTCAAAATGTAGCATCCATTATTGGTGCAAGCGTATTATTATGGTGTGTTCACATGTTAATTTTACGTGGAGTTCAATCAGCAGCACTTGTGAATTTAGTAACTACAATCGCAAAATTAGTACCTGTATTTGTATTTATTGTTATAGGAATCTTCGCGTTTCATATTGATACGTTCCTAGATGGATTTTGGGGACAAACTGGTTCTTTTTCATGGGGAGCGGTTGGCAGCCAAGTTAAAAGTACAATGCTTGTAACTTTATGGGTGTTCATTGGGGTAGAAGGGGCTGTTGTTTTATCTAGTCGAGCAAAAAATAGAAGTGATGTAGGGAAAGCAACGGTTATTGGCTTAGTTGGTACACTCATCATTTACATTTTAATTACATTACTGTCTCTTGGACTTATGCAGCAAGCAGATATTGCTAATTTAAAAAATCCGTCTATGGCTTATTTATTTGAAAGTGTTGTTGGAAAATGGGGTGCTATCTTTATTAATTTAGGTTTAGTTATCTCTGTATTAGGTGCTTGGTTAGGTTGGACTTTACTCGCATCTGAAATTCCGTATTTGGCGGCTAAAGACGGAGTATTTCCAAAATGGTTTGCAAAAGAAAATAAAAATAAGGCCCCAATAAATTCATTATGGATAACAAATGGCTTAATTCAAATGTTCTTATTAACATTCGTTGTTTCCGATCAGGCGTATAACTTTGCATTCTCATTAGCATCATCGGCTATTTTAATCCCATATGCTTTTTCAGCATTTTATCAACTGAAGCATAGCTTAAAGTCTGAAGAAGCGGATCGAAATAAAAATATAATAATTGGTTTGATAGCAAGTATTTATGGTGTGTGGTTAGTTTATGCAGCTGGTTTAGAGTATTTATTATTAACAATGACTTTATATGCGCCAGGTATTTTTATTTTTTACAATGTTCAAAAGCAAAAGAGTTCGAAGCAAATATTTACTCGAGTGGAATTAGCATCATCGGTAGCAATAGGTGCTTTAGCATTCTTTGCGATTTATGGATTAATTACAGGCAGTATTACTTTATAAAGCGTCGTGAAAGCGAAATCAACTGGAGGGCTGAAATATGGGACGAAGAAAAATTGTAGTTGCACTAGGGGGAAATGCGATACAGTCTGGAAAAGCTACTGCAGGGGCACAGCAAGAAGCGCTGGAAAAAACAGCGGAACAACTTGTGAAAATAATGGAAAATGATGTAGATATAGTAATTGCGCATGGAAATGGCCCACAAGTGGGGAATATTTTATTACAGCAAAAAGCTGCAGAAACGGAAAAGACACCTGCAATGCCATTAGATACTTGTGGTGCAATGAGCCAAGGGATGATTGGATATTGGATGGAAAATGCGATTGAAAAGGCACTGAAAAAACGGAATATAAAAAAAGACGTAGCAACGGTTATAACACGCGTTGTCGTGGATGAAAAAGATGAGGCATTTAAAAATCCAACTAAACCAATTGGTCCTTTTTATACAGAGGAAGAGGCCAGAAGATTAATGGAAGAAACAAAAGCAGTGTTTAAAGAAGATGCTGGCAGAGGGTGGAGACGTGTTGTTCCATCACCGAAGCCTGTAAGTATTCATGAGCATAAAGTAATTAATTCTTTAGTTGAGGATGGAAATATAGTGATAGCTGTTGGTGGTGGTGGAATTCCAGTAATTGATTCCGAAGAAGGTTTAAAAGGAACTGAAGCGGTTATCGATAAAGATTTCGCTGCGCAGAAATTAGCTGAATTAGTAGATGCCGACACGCTCGTAATTTTAACTGCAGTTGATCATGTGTATGTAAATTATAATCAACTGAATCAAAAGAAATTAGAGCATGTCACAGTGAATCAATTAGAAAAATACATGGAAGAAAAACAATTTGCTGCGGGAAGTATGCTTCCAAAAATTGAAGCTGCTATTAATTTTGTTAATACAAATCCAAAAAGAAAAACAATTATTACGTCTTTAGAAAAAGTATATGAAGCACTAGAAGAAAAAGCTGGTACTATTATTTCTAAACAGAATGTATGCATGTATGTTTAAATAATTATGTACGCTATTTATTAGTAAAAAAGAATGGAGGTAGTAACTTCATTCTTTTTATTTATTAATATTTTTTGTACTCATTGTTCATAAAGTTTTCATGATGAAATCTGAATATATAAGTTAATTATGATAAAATTTAATTTGAATACGCTTTCTTGATTTTTCGCTCCAACATACAGCAAGAGAGAGGG
>NZ_JBHWYR010000077.1:0-19624 GCF_042728695.1 Bacillus sp. NPDC060175 | reverse complement strand
GGCCCGGTACAATACCGGGCTCATACCCTAGAGGCTGCCTAATGAAACGACCTGTCTAACTTTCAGGGGTCACTTCATTCATTGTGACGACCTTTTTTATCCCGTAAAAGCCCGATTGGTATGGGCTGATTAAAGTTTCACTTTATATTTTTTCATAGAAGAATGTATCGAATCGCTGAAGATTGTAACGTTCGGGTGTTAAAATTTGTTCAGTACTACCAACAAATAATACGCCACCTTTTCGTAAGGAACGACTAAACTTTTCATAAAGTTTTACTCGTGCTTCTTCTGTAAAGTAAATCATAACATTGCGACATATAATTAAATCGTAATTTGTATCAAATGACTGCATTAAGAGGTCATGTTGTTTGAACGTAACGTTTTGCTTAATGTTTTGATGCAATGAATATGTATCATTATCTTTTGTGAAATGACGCTCTTTCAAATCGATAGGTAATTCTTTTAAAGAACGTTCTGCATAACGACCACGTTTTGCAGTTTCTAAAATATGAGAATCAAGATCTGTTGCTTGAATTTCATAGCGAAATGGAGATAGATGTTTCGATAAAATTAAAGAGAGTGTATATGGTTCTTCACCGGCAGCGCAAGCAGCACTCCATACTTTTAATTTCCCATTATTTTGTTCAAGTAATTTTGGTAGTGCTTTCGTCTCTAACGTTTGCCAGCGTTCTTTATTTCTGAAAAACTCTGAAACGTTAATTGTAATATAGTCTATAAAACTTAAAAATAAATTTTGATCGGCACGTAAATGATTTAAGAAATTTGCGTAGTTGTCAAATCCTTTTCTTGAAATGAAAGCATCGATTCTACGGCGCATTCTATCTTGTTTATACGAAGCGATATCCATATTGAATTGTTGTTTAAAACTCGCGATAAAATGATCATAATCTTGTTCAATTATCATATTTATAATAGGCACAATAACGATATTGTGCCTCCCCCTTTACATCATACGAATTTTTTGTTCAAAGCTTTTTTTCATCTGCTTTTCATGTAAGCCTGGTAAATCATAAATAACAGCATCAATTCCTGCTTCTTTTGCAACGTCAACGGGAATGACAGATGTATGTTTGTCCCCGTTATAAAAACAGAGAACTAAATCGGTATCTTCAATAATTTGTTTTACAAAAAACATAAAATCTGATCGATAAATGGAGTCGGAAGGGTGATCAAAAGCAACATACTCGGCTCCGTGTTTTTTTAAGTAATGAACGACTTCTTGAAATTCATCTGTTAATGCTTGTAACGGTTGTAGCGTGTAAAGGCATAAATTTTGAGCGAGTCTTTCGTTTTCGATGAAAAAACGAAGAACTTCATTTTCGATAGATTTATAACATAATATGTAAATTTTATGTTTGTGAGCATAGTCAGTTAAAAATTTTTTAATTTCATCTTGATCTAATGCTGTTAATTGATTTGAACCACAAAGAAAAATATTCATAGAATTGTGCCACCTCATGCTAAATTGTAACATATCTTTTATAAAAAATAACTGCAAAATATTACTGTTCAGAGTATAATTATAAATAACTGGATTTTACGATTAAGTTTAGGAAGAAATAAAAAAATAAATAGGTGATATATATGCTACGTTCTATCTCGCATAATCCAATTTTATCGCATATACCGCCTGCTACTCAAATGCCGAAAGAAGCAAATGTCAGGACAGGACTTGCATTTTCGGATAATTTGCATGCAGATCCGAAAAAAGATAAATTGCTAGAACAAATGGAAGCGTTTGTCGATAATATTGGAGAAATAAAAGAGAAAATTGAAATGGAATTAACGCTTGATAATGTCATGGAATACAAAAATACAGTGAAATCATTTTTGAATTTTTACGTAGATAATGTATTGCAATATAAAGACGTTATGTCTCGTCATCCGCGTTACGGATATTCACAGAAAATGACGATTGTGAAACAAGCAGAAATGGGATTAAATGAATTAGAAGATGTGATGAACTTAATTAATACAAAAACTGGACATTTAGAAATGTTAAATCAAATTGGAGAAATCCACGGTTTAATTGTAAATTTAGTCTTGTAAAAGGAAGGAAGCTATATGTACATACAATTATATGAGAAGCTCGTTATTATTCAAAAAGCATTTGAAAACATTCAAACGCTTGGAGAACAAATATATGAGAATTTAAAACATAAAAATGTAAATGCAGTTCAAAAATTGCAAGTAGAGCAATTGCAGTACATTGATGGTTTAAAAGGATTATCGAGCTCATTTGAAGAAATGGTTATTCAGTTTTGTAAAGAAAAGAGCGTTGAACCATCTCGCGTGAGTACATTATTTTCGTATTTTTCTCATGAAGAAATTGAAAAAATGGAAAAAACACAAAAAAACTTAGTTGAATTAGAAGAGAGTGTAAAAATGATTCTTTTAAAAAATCAATATTACTTAAACGTACTATTAAAAACTACAGAAAGTATTGTGGATTCCGTTTCTGAATATAATTTGGAGAGAAACAATAATTCGCAAATCTTTATGAACGTACTATTGTAAAGGAGAAGTGAAGCTTTATGAGATTATCTGATTATAATACGCCGTTATCTGGTTTATTAGCAGCTCAAATGGGGTTACAAACGACAAAACAAAACTTATCTAACATTCATACACCAGGTTATGTGCGTCAAATGGTGAATTACGGATCTGCTGGGGCAAGTAATGGGAGTTCACCTGAACAGAGAATTGGTTACGGTGTGCAAACATTAGGCGTTGACCGTATTACAGATGAAGTGAAAACGAAACAATTTAACGAGCAAGTATCTCAACTCTCGTACTATAATTATATGAATTCTACTTTATCGCGTGTAGAGTCTATGGTCGGGACGACAGGAAAGAATTCATTAGCTAGTTTAATGGATGGATTCTTTAATGCGTTTCGGGAAGTAGCGAAAAATCCAGAACAGCCAAATTACTACGATACATTAATTTCTGAAACTGGAAAGTTCACAAGCCAGGTAAATCGTCTTGCGAAAAACTTGGATACAGTGGAAGCACAAACGAAAGAAGATATTGAAGCGCATGTAAATGAATTTAATCGTCTCGCAGCTAGTTTAGCAGAGGCGAATAAAAAAATCGGACAAGCTGGTACACAAGTGCCAAATCAGCTTTTAGACGAACGTGATCGCATTACTACAGAGATGTCTAAGTACGCCGATATAGAAGTATCTTATGAATCAATGAATCCAAATATTGCAAGTGTTAGAATGAATGGTGTTTTAACAGTAAATGGACAAGATACATATCCACTTCAATTAAATAAAGAAAAAGAACCAATGTCTGTCGGGATTTATGGCTCGGTTATTCCTTTAACTAGCGGAGCTATTTTATCAGCGATAGATACGAAAGCCAAGGTTGCTAGTTATAAGAAAAACCTTGAAGAATTAATGAGTTCTGTAAAAAATCAAGTGAATACAGTGATGGGAAAAGAGTTCTTCGTTGTAGATCAAGCGAAAGATATTAAGTTAAACCCTGAATTCGCAAAAGATATTTCGAAAATGAAAATTTCTGCTGAAACGGCAAATGAACTGGCAGGGATTACAGATGAAAAGTATAAAGAGGGCCTTTCTTATAAACAAGCATTAGATCAATTTATCGTTGGGGTAGCTTCTGATAAAAGTGCAGTGAATGCGTATCAAAATATCCATAAAGATTTATTAGAAGGTATTCAGCAAGAAAAAATGAGTATTGAAGGCGTCAATATGGAAGAGGAAATGGTTAATTTAATGGCCTTTCAGAAATACTTCGTGGCGAACTCTAAAGCTATTACAGCGATGAATGAGATGTTTGATAGTTTGTTTTCGATTATTAGATAATGAGGAATAAAAGCGCCCCCTCTTTCTTTTATGGTTGGAGAGAGGGCCTGCGAAGGATAGAGGCGGTCAGTGCCTATTAGTGGCCCAATCGATGTGAGACCAGAGATATGAGATGGTTGAAGGGTAAGTTAGCTGAGAGGAAAGCCATGTTTAGTAAATGTATCGCCCTCGTGTTAAATAAAAATGACAAAGCTCTCTTTTATGAGGGAAAAGAGTATCCGTCGTAGGGTGGAAGCGGAGAGCCGTATATAGTTGCGGTTTCTTCTTCACGCCAATTCAAATATAGATAAAGGAGAAGATGGAGATGAGAGTATCTACGTTTCAAAATGCAAACTGGGCAAAGAATCAGATGATGGATTTAAATGTGCAACAGCAATACCACCGAAATCAAGTAACTTCAGGGAAGAAAAACCTTCTTATGAGTGAAGACCCACTTGCAGCAAGTAAATCATTTGCGATTCAACATTCATTGGCAAATATGGAACAAATGCAAAAAGATATAGCGGATTCGAAAAATGTGTTAACACAAACTGAAAATACTTTACAAGGTGTTTTGAAATCTTTAACAAGAGCAGATCAATTAACAGTACAAGCATTAAATGGAACAAATAGTGAAAAAGAATTGAAGGCTATTGGTGTAGAAATTGATCAAATTTTAAAACAAGTTGTATATTTAGCGAATACGAAAGAGCAAGGCCGTTATATTTTCGGTGGTGATAGTGCAGAGAAGCCACCGTTTACAGAAGATGGTACATACCAAGGTGGAAAAAATGATGTGAACTGGCAACTAAATGACGGTTATGAATTCAAAGCGTTCCGTAACGGAGAAGCATTATTATCCCCAGTTATAAAAACGTTAAAACAGATGAGTGAAGCGATGCAAAACGGTGACCCAAAAGCGTTAAAACCGTTATTAGAAGGAAATAAGCAAAACTTAGATGGCATCATTAATCGTACAACTGAAGTTGGTTCGACAATGAACACAATGGAGACGTTTAAAACAATTTTAAGCGAGCAAAATGTAGCACTTCAAGAAAATCGTAAAGAAATTGAGGATGTTGATTTAGCGGTCGCAATTTCTGATTTAGCTTATATAAACGCAACGTACGAAGCAACATTAAAAGCTGTTAGTACGATGAGTAAAACGAGTATTTTAGATTACATGTAAATGATAAGGAGTGAAAAATATGGCAGGGACAATATCTAATTATGGTGACAGACAGCAAATATGGAATTTAGGAAATAATATGATAGATACAAAGAAGTTAGTAGATTTAGAGTTACAAGCATTGGAAATGAAAAAATCACCATATACTACACAAAAACAAACGTTAACAAATGAAAACAAAGTGTATGCGAGCATGAAAAAAGAGTTTGCAAATTTTGTGCAAGTATTCAAAGATTTAAACACATTTAAAGGTGATGAAAAGAAAACAACTCTATCCAAAGATGGTTTTATGACAGCACAGGCGGATGCTGCTGCAATTCCTGGAACATACACAATTACAGTAGAGCGAGTAGCAGAAAGGCATCAAATAACTACAGCTCCACTTACTCCCCCAAAAACTCCTGAAGGTACGGAGCAAAAATTCAGTTTAGATTTAAAGCTTGGAGTAGATGATGTATTTCAGATAAATGGAAAAGAAGTTAAAATTTCGGAAGATATGACGTATAAAGATCTTGTCAATAAAATTAATAATGGAAATTATGGTGTATCCGTATACACATTAGGGGATCAACTATTTTTCACATCTACTATTGCAGGAAAAGAGGGAGAGCTGAAATTAACGGATGGTGCCAATGGCTTTTTACAAAATATAGGGCTGGTTACTTCTGCGAAAAATACGGATGGAACGAATGCCATTGCACATCAAGTGACAGGAGCAGTAAATGCAGAATATACAATAAATGGAATTAAGGGAACTAGTAAAACAAATAAGATTGATACAATTCCAGGATTAACTATTAACTTAGAAAAGGTAACTACAGAGCCAATTAAATTAACTATCGAAGATTCAGATATAAAAAATTCGATAGATTTAATCAAAAAAATGAAAGATGAGTATAATAACGCTGTTAAAAGTTTAGATTTGTTTTCTGGTGAAAATGGAGTAATGCAAGGGAATAATGTTTCATTTGCTATCAGTAATGCAATGACAAGCATTTTTAGATTTTCCCAAGATGATAAGTATTTATTTTCTTTTGGGATTCAAATTGATAAAACAGGAAATATGACTCTTGATGAAGAAAAATTGAAAATAGCTTTTAAAGAGAATCCAGAATCTACAAAACAATTTTTCTTTGGTTTTGATGGCATTGGTCATGATATAGATAAAAAGCTCGAGGGAATCTTTGGAGATGAAGGGATTATTGGAAAACGCTCTAAAAGTATTGAAAAGCAAGTAACTGATTTAGAGAGAAAAATTCAAGATATTGATACAATTAATAAGAAAAAACAAGAATCAATTATTGATAAATATGCAAAGTTGGAAAGCCAGCTAGCATTGCTTGATAGTCAGCTGCAGACAATCAAAGCAATGACAAAAACAAAAAGTGATGATTAATGAAAGCTGAGGAAGTGATTATATGCAAGCATGGCAACGTTATATGCAAAACGATATTATGACGAGTAATCCGATTAAAAATACAATATTTATTTATGAAAGATGTATCGTGGAGTTTCGTAAATTAGAAGAACTTTTAAATACATTTAAACTTCAAGAAGGAGACGACCTTCTTGAAAAGTTAGAACGTATATTTGAAGAGTTGAAGCTTCAATTAAATCCTGATATTTCGAAAGATTTATATGACAGCCTATTCGGTTTATACGATTGGGTTAGCATTCAAATTCAAACGATGAAAGTAACGCGTGAAGCAAAAGACATTGATGCGATTGTACAAGTGTTACAAGATTTAATAGACGGTTACCGTGGAGCGCTCGAAAATGAACAATGATATTTATCGAACGTTTGTCAGTTGTTTTAATAGAATCGGTGAATTGCAGGTTTCAGATGAAGAATTTGCTGAGAAAAGTGAGATGTTAAATCGTTGGATGATGACATTGGATGAAGAAACGCGCACGCAAGTTGCAACGGAAGTTACCCCGTGGATTATTAAGGCAGCGCAGCATATTCGAGATAAGCAAAAGATTTTGGAAGAAATGATTATGGAAAATGATGGGCGAATGAAAGCTAATTCATTTTATGGTAAATATTAATGATAAAGTATGGAAACGGATTCCCCTTTTTAAAAGGGAATCCATTCCTTGTTTAAATAAAGAGTTCCGCTGATTGAGGTTTCACTTTATGCCTGTAATGAGAAAGTAATCTAAAAATATAAAAATTGACTTTGATTTGTATTTCATATATCGAAATATTTCATGGATTACTACGTGTATACATTTTTTTGTATTCTTTTTTATATTTTTGTATTTTTCTAAAGACAACAATGGAAAAATGGAATAAAATATGTAAGGGTACATGATAGTTAATATTTTAATAAACACATATAAGAAAATAAATAATGAAGTGAAACTTCCATCAGTGGATCATTAAGGTAGAAAAGGAAGGGTGTGGAATATGCCAGATTTAGTGAGTGATGTAAGCCATTATATGAATTATTTAGTGACGAAACGAAATACTGTTTCTAGTAATATTGCAAATGCGAATACGCCTGGCTATAAAGCACAAGATGTAACATTTGCTGAGCAGATGAGTAAGAGTAGTGCGTTATATAAGAACAATGCGGCTGATTTAAAGAGTAATCCAGATTTATATCAAACGAATGAAATGCACTTACCGACAGTAAATATGAAAAATACATATGCAAAGATTCAAACGAAATCAATGCAAACGAATCAAGATGGAAATAGTGTGGATGTGACGACAGAAATGCTAGATTTAATGAAAGCAAATCAGTTATACGGTATTTCAATTAATGCAATTAATACACAATACGCAATTAACCAAGCAGCACGTGGACGTTAAAGGTAGAAGGAGAGACAACGATGTTTCAGGCAATCAATGCAAGTGGCTCAGGCCTAACGACAGCGAGAAAGTGGATGGAAGTTACTTCAAACAATATTGTAAATGCGAATACGACAGCGGCTCCGGGGGCAGATTTATATGAGCGTCGTAGTGTGGTGCTAGAATCAAATAATAGTTTTGCAAGTATGTTAGACGGGGCTCCTACTAACGGAGTGAAAATAAAAAGTATTGAAGCAGACAAAACGGAAAACTTAGTGTATGATCCGACGCATCCGCACGCAAATGAAGAAGGATATGTACGTTATCCAAATATTGATGTAACTGCTGAAATGACGAATGTTATGGTTGCTCAAAAAATGTATGAAGCAAATACAAGTGTATTAAATGCGAACAAAAAAATGCTCGATAAAGATTTAGAAATTGGACGAGGATAAGGGGGAAGATAGGGATATGAAAATTCAACCAATGTTAAATACACAGCCATTTGGAGCAATTCAGTCAATTGGTGCACCGAAAACTTCGGAAAATTCTGTGGTTGAGGGAAAAAAGTTTATTGATTTATTGGAAGATATGAATCAAACGCAAAATAATGCGCAAACAGCAGTATATGATTTATTAACAAAAGGGGTAGGAGAAACACATGACGTTTTAATTCAGCAAAAAAAAGCTGAATCTCAAATGAAAACGGCTGCTCTCGTACGTGATAATCTTATTGAAAATTATAAGTCACTAATTAATATGCAAATTTAGGAAAGTGGACGGGTGTGTTTAAATGGAAAAGATAAAAAATGTTATCCAATCGTTAAAAACGTGGCATAAGTTAGTAATCGGTGCTGCACTTTTAGCGGTTGTAACAGGAGCACTTTTATACTTCACCTTGCCAGATAAATATGTTGTTGTATATCAAAATTTAAATGATGCAGATAAGCAAGAGATTACAGCAGAATTATCGAAGTTAGGTGTCGATTACCAATTAGCGGCCGATGGTTCAATTCGTGTGCAAAAGAATGATGCTCCATGGGTTCGAAAAGAAATGAATGGAATGGGCTTACCGTTTAACTCTAAGAGCGGCGAGGAAATTTTATTAGAAAGCTCACTCGGGTCAAGTGAGCAAGATAAAAAAATGAAGCAAATTGTCGGTACGAAAAAACAATTGGAGCAAGATATTGTACGAAATTTTGCGACGGTTGAAACGGCAAATGTTCAAATTACATTACCTGAAAAAGAAACAATTTTTGATGAAGAAAAAGCAAAAGGAACAGCGGCGATTACTGTTGGTGTGAAGCGTGGACAATTATTAACAGCTGATCAAGTTGCTGGTATACAGCAAATGATTAGTGCGGCAGTTCCTGGCGTGAAAGCAGAAGAAGTAAGTGTTATTGATAGTAAAAAAGGTATCATCTCAAAAGGAGCAGATGAAGCGCATTCTAACAGTTCCTCTTCTTATGAAAAAGAAGTAGAGATGCAGCATCAAATTGAAGGTAAATTAAAACAAGATATTGACGCAACGTTAATGACGATGTTTAAGTCAAATGAATATAAAGTGAATACGAAAGTGTCTGTAAACTACGATGAAGTTACACGTCAGTCAGAAAAATATGGTGATAAAGGTGTACTTCGTAGTAAACAAGAGCAAGAAGAAAGCTCTACTGCGCAAGAAGGAGCAGATACGAAGCAAGGTGCTGGTATTACAGCAAACGGTGAAGTGCCGAACTACGGTACGAACAATAATCAAAACGGTAAAGTTGTCTACGATAATAAAAATGGTAACAAAATTGAAAACTATGAAATAGATAAAACAGTTGAAACAATTAAGAAACATCCAGAATTAACGAAAACAAATGTTGTTGTATGGGTAGATAATGATACGTTAGTAAAACGAAGAATTGATATGACTACATTCAAAGAAGCGATTGGCACAGCAGCTGGGCTTCAAGCTGATCCGAATGGAAACTTTACAAACGGTCAAGTTAACGTTGTAACTGTTCAGTTCGACCAGCCGAAAGTTGAAAAAGAGAAAGAGCCAGAAGAAAGTGGTATGAACTGGTGGTTATTCGGTGGAATTACAGCTGGCTTGTTAGCGTTAATTGGCTTAATATGGTTCTTCTTAGCAAGACGTAAGAAAAAGAGAGAAGAAGAGGAATATGAAGAATACTTAGCAGAAGAGGAAATTGCTGCAAGCAATGAAAGTATCTTGGAAATTCCTGAAGAAAAAATAGTGCCAGAGCCAACACCGGAACCAGAAGAACCGAAAGAACCAACGTTAGATGATCAAGTGCAGGAAGCTACGAAAGAACATGTAGAAGGTACTGCAAAAGTAATTAAAAAATGGTTAAACGGACAGTAAGGGAGGAACAACGATGTTAGATGAAATCTCCTCCAAAGAAAAAGCTGCCATCCTCATTCGTACATTAGACGAAGGGGTGGCAGCAAAAGTCATTGAATATATGACAGCTGAGGAAAAAGAAGTATTACTTCGTGAAATTGCGAAGTTTCGTGTATATAAACCAGAAACGTTAGAAAATGTGCTAGGGGAGTTCTTGTATGAATTAAATGTAAAAGAATTGAACTTAGTCACTCCAGATAAAGAGTACATTCGTCGCATATTTAAAAACATGCCAGAAGACGAGCTGGAAAAATTATTGGAAGACCTTTGGTATAACAAAGATAATCCGTTTGAGTTCTTAAATTCACTTACAGATTTAGAACCACTTCTTACAGTGCTCAATGATGAATCACCGCAGACGATTGCGATAATTGCTTCTTACATTAAACCGCAACTTGCTTCTCAATTAATTGAGAGATTGCCAGATCATAAACGAGTAGAGACGGTAATGGGTATTGCAAAACTAGAACAAGTTGATGGTGAATTAATTAATCAAATTGGTGAGTTGTTAAAAACGAAATTAAATAATATGGCATTTAGTGCAATTAATAAAACTGATGGCTTGAAAACGATCGTGAACATTTTAAATAATGTTTCACGAGGTGTTGAAAAAACAGTCTTTCAAAAGCTGGATGAAGTCGATTATGAGTTATCTGAAAAAATTAAAGAAAATATGTTTGTCTTTGAAGATTTACTTGGTCTTGAAGATCTTGCGCTTCGCCGTGTATTGGAAGAAATTACAGATAACGGTGTTCTTGCGAAAGCACTTAAAATTGCAAAAGAAGAAATTAAAGAGAAATTATTTACATGTATGTCTTCAAACCGTAAAGAGATGATTCTAGAAGAATTAGATGGCTTAGGACCGCTTAAGATGACGGATGCTGAAAAAGCGCAGCAAACGATTACAGGTACAGTTAAAAAGCTAGAAAAAGAAGGAAGAATTATCGTTCAAAGAGGTGAAGGGGATGTCCTTATTTAAAAACAGAATTCCGAAGAATTCTGTTTCTTTTTCTGAAGAAACGTATGAATTACAATTTCCAAAACTAGCTTCAGTCCAAATAGAAGAGGAAGAATTACAAGCTGATCATGCAGAGCTTCGCGCCCAGCAAGAATCATTACATATGGAAATGAATCAGTTAAGACAAGGGCAGCAAATGCTAGAACGAGAGCGTCAGCAGCTAGTACAAGATAAAGAACAATTTCAAATGCATATTCATGAACAAATGGAACAGATGGAAGCAGCACGTATGCAGTTTCAAAAAGAACAGCAAGAAACAGCATACGAATGGACAGAGTTATTGTGGGATCAATCTTTTCATCTAGCAGAAAAAATCGTAAACCAAGCGGTAGATTCACGATTACTTGATGTGTTACCAATTTTAACTGGCATCGTTCAAACGTTGCCTACTTCATTTGAAAAATTAATAATAACAGTACATCCAGAAACGTTTGAACGTATTCAAGAAGAGAAGGAAAATACGAAAGAGTATTGGTTACTACAATTAGTAGAATGGAAATATGATTTCTCCCTGCAGTTCGGTGAATTTGTTTTGGAGGAAGAGAAAGAGTTTTTTGAATTTAAATTTGCACCTATATTTGCGAAACTTCGTCAGAAATGGGAAGAAGAGAAGTTGTTTGAGGAGCAAAATGTATGAACAACAAGCTCATAAATGAACAGTATAAGTGGAATACGTTTATCGAAACACCGTTTTATACGAAAATTGGTAAAGTTCATAGTGTACAAGAACAGTTTTTCGTAGCGAAAGGACCGAAAGCAAAAATTGGAGATGTTTGTTTCGTTGGAGAACATAATGTTTTATGTGAAGTAATTGCGATTGAAAAAGAGAATAATATGTTACTGCCATTTGGACAGACAGAAAAAGTATGTTATGGGGATTCAGTTACATTAATTGCAGAAGATGTTGTTGTACCTCGTGGTGATCATTTACTTGGAAAGGTGTTAAGTGCGAATGGTGAAGTGTTAAATGAGAACGCTGAAAACATTCCACTACAGAAAATAAAATTAGATGCCCCTCCTATTCATGCATTTGAGCGTGAAGAGATTACTGATGTATTTGAAACGGGAATAAAATCAATTGATTCTATGTTAACAATTGGTATCGGTCAAAAGATTGGTATTTTCGCTGGATCAGGTGTTGGTAAATCTACTTTACTTGGAATGATTGCAAAAAACGCAAAAGCGGATATTAACGTTATTAGTTTAGTAGGAGAACGTGGCCGAGAAGTAAAAGACTTTATTCGAAAAGAATTAGGCGAGGAAGGAATGAGGAAAAGCGTTGTTGTTGTGGCGACGTCAGATGAAAGCCACCTTATGCAACTTCGCGCGGCAAAGCTTGCAACATCTATTGCTGAATACTTCCGTGATCAAGGTAACAACGTACTACTCATGATGGATTCTGTCACTCGTTTTGCTGATGCGCGCAGAAGTGTTGATATTGCAGTGAAAGAGTTACCGATTGGTGGTAAAACACTGTTAATGGAAAGTTATATGAAGAAGTTGTTAGAGCGATCTGGTAAAACACAAAAAGGATCTATAACAGGTATTTATACCGTACTCGTTGATGGAGACGATTTAAACGGTCCTGTACCAGATTTAGCACGTGGTATTTTAGATGGACATATTGTATTAAAGCGTGAGCTTGCTACGCTTAGTCATTACCCTGCTATTTCAGTGTTAGATTCAGTAAGTAGGATTATGGAAGAAATTGTGTCGTCTAACCATTGGCAACTTGCAAATGAAATGAGAAAAATCTTATCTATTTATAAAGAAAATGAATTGTACTTTAAATTAGGGACGATTCAAGAAAATGAAGAAAATGCTTATATTTTTGAATGTAAAAATAAAGTAGAAGATATAAATACGTTTTTAAAGCAAGGTCGATCGGATAGTTTCCAATTTGATGATATCGTTCAAGCGATACACCATATAATATAAGGCCTCGTACGCGGAGGCCTTATTTTTTTGTTTTTTAATATTTCACAGATTTTTTTAGAAAAAAACTATATAATAGAAAAAGAGAGCGTTATAATAGGAAGGGGCTATGAAAACAGGTGGATAAACAGCAGTACGACACGATAAAATTGCAGATTAATCAAGAAAAAGAACATATTTTAAAAGAAGTGTACGAATTAACAGCTGAAAAAAGAAAAATAGAACAAAAAAAAGAATATGATTTATATGTTGTGAAATCACGTAGCAAAGTCGTACAAACTGGGCAACGTATTATGGCTGGCATGCTTTCTTCACATACGTTTTCACCTGAAAGAATAGAAGAATGGAATCGAAAAATTAAAAAAACAGAAGGTTTTATTCAAAAAAATGAAAGCCTTTTAGAACAAGTAAAAGAAAAAGAACGTGTCATTGATGAAATGTATCAAGAAGATTGTAAGAAGCTTGCGAAAGTAAAAGAAAAGCTGGAAGAAAAAATGCTTCTTGATTTAAAAATGTGTATGAACGGATGAGGTGGATGTAGTGATACAGTTTGTATTACCGGTGCAGCAAAGTTTACCTCCGCAAAAAGAAAAAGGGCTAGAAGTACAATCGAAAAATGAAAATTCTTCATTCGATAATACAATGAGAATTGAAAATAAAAAACAGCCGAAAACGGAGAAACTGAAACGAGAAGAAGCACCAGAAGAAGAGAAGAAAGAATATATTCTCGCAAAAAAAACGGTAACGAAAGAAGAGCCGATTGTAAAGAAAGAAGAAAAGAAAGAGACAGAACAGTTATTGTTAGCTGTATCTGAGCAGATGGTTGCAATTGAGCAATTACGTGTGCAGCCAGAATTGTTATATCAATACATACAAAAAATACAAGAGTTGTATAAAGAATATGGAAATATAAAACTTAACGAATTGCCTGCAGCTGAATTACAACAATTACAAGAGCTCCTTTCAAACATGAATATTAAAAATGCCATATGTTTAGAAGATACAATGCAAATGGTGTTAGACAAAGTGAAGATGCCGGAGCAAACGATGCACGCATTGAAAGTTGTAGAAACAGAAACTTGTAATATCGCAAAGAAACAAGAAGAGTCTAAAGACGTAGACCTTCCGAAATCAGAGAGTGATGATGTAAAGATAGAGTTGCCAGAAGTTGATTCGTTAAACGATTCGAATTCTGCGGGTGCGGAATTATTAAATAAAGCAACGAATACCGATCAAATAGGAAAATCAAATAGTGGCGCTGAGAAGGTTTCGTTGCCTGACTTAGGAAAGAAAATGGAAGCGCAAGTAGAAGCACTGCAAAAATTTGTAGTGAAACAAGAACGTGTTTTATTCCAGCTAAATCCAGAAAAACTTGGTACGTTAACTGTGTTTATGAAAAAGCATGGAGATCAAATTGATGTTCACGTAGAAATGGAAAAACACGATGCGAAAAAACGTGTTGAAATCATTTTTGATGAATTGAGGCTAAAGTTAAAAGAAAAAGAAATTAATATTCAAATTAGCTATTCTGATAAAGATGAAAACCGTAAAGAACAGCGAGAACAAGAACAAAGGCAAAAGCAGAAATCAGTAAGTACGCAACATGAGAAACAACAATCAAAAGAATTTGCGGGATTATTGGAGGAATAAAGCGTGCCAACAGTTGGGTTAAATACAACGAGTACAAATCATATTCCGTTACAAGCAGGAGCACAAACAAAAAACGCATCTGTTAATGGTGTGCAATCGCCAGTTCAACAAACAAACGGAGTTTCAGCAGGAGAGCAAAAGACTCCTGGGATAATGGGGAAAGATGATTTCCTAAAATTGTTTTTATCGAGTTTCCAACATCAAGATCCATTTAATGCAATGGATATGAATCAAATGATGAACCAGACAGCGCAACTATCGCTTATGGAGCAAGTACAAAATATGACGAAAGCAGTAGATAAACTGCAATCAACGATGTATACGACAGCTCTTGATGGCGGGATGAAATTTTTAGGGAAGTATGTTAGAGGTGTAAACAATAAGGGAGAGCAAGTGACTGGTCAAGTGGAAACAGTTCGACTTGCCGAAAATAACGATGTACAACTTATTGTTGATAATCAAGTTGTCACACTTCGTTTTGTAGAAAGGGTTTCAGATAAACCGATAGCAGAAACAAATCCAGAAGATGAGAAGAAAGATGATATAGAAAAGAATGAAGAGGTTAAGAAAAATTAATAAAAGGAGTGTACATAGATTATGATTAAAGCGTTATATACAAGTATTACAGGGATGAATGCAGCACAAAATGCATTAAGTGTTACTTCAAATAATATTGCAAATGCACAAACAGTTGGATATAAAAAGCAAAAAGCTATTTTTGATGATCTGCTATATAATAATACGGTTGGTTCACGTGGTGACGGTGCTTATGCTGGTACGAATCCAAAGAGTATTGGTAACGGTGTAAAGTTTAGTGGGACATCTACAGATTTTAGTGATGGTTCTATTACTTTAACTAGTGATAAGATGGAGACAGCCATAGAGGGAAACGGCTTATTTTTAGTTGGGGATCGTAATGGTGGAAATGTAGAGTATACGAGAAAGGGGTCTTTTGGTGTATCGAAAGATAACTATGTTACAACTACAGGTGGACAGTATGTGCTAGGTTATGGTGTGAAAACAGGAACACAAGAAATAGATTTTTCTTCACGACCAAGTCCAATTCATATTCCGATGGGATCAGCTGTTGGTGGGATTCAAACAGATAAGGCAACAATAGGTGGAAACCTTCCTAGAAACCAAAATGCATTAGCTCACGAATTCACAGTTTTTGATGAGGAAGGAAACTCGTTAACGTTACGTGTAAATATTAAGCAAAAGACTACAAAAGAGACTGTAGACGGAAAAGAAGTTGAGAAGCCGGTGCCAGGTGAATATACATATACAGTTTCTGTAAGAAATGATTCTAAAAACGAAAAAGAATTTAAGCCTGTTGAAGGCATGACGGGCGAAAAAAATCTTAAATTTGATACATTAGGAAATTTAAAGGAGACAGATGAATCTGTACAAAAAGATCCAGTAACTGGTGAAATTACTAAAGGTGGAACGGTTAAAATTCCTTTTGGTAAGGGACTGACACTGGATTTAAGTGGTTTAACAAATTATCCGACAGGGAAAACTATTTCTACAACAGAAGTAACGGGGCGTCCAGCTGCAATTGCAAATGACTATTCTATTTCTGACGGTGGTTTTGTTATGATGAGATATTCGGATGGTAGTATGAAGGTTGTAGGACAACTAGCTGTAGCTACATTCCCTAATTCAGGTGGATTAATGAAAACTGGGAATGGAAATTACATTGCCACACCATCAGCGGGTATTCCAGGGGTAGGTGTTGCTGGTGAGAATGGTGCAGGTAATGTACGGGGGTCAGCAAAAGAAAGTTCAAACGTAGATTTATCTGTAGAATTCGTTGACTTAATGCTGTATCAACGTGGATTCCAGGGAAATGCGAAAGTAATTAAAGTGTCAGATGAAGTATTAAATGAAGTTGTAAACTTAATTCGATAATATAGTATAAAGAAAAATTGTAATGTAGTAGAAAGGGTTTTTTATTCGTATGACAAGACAAGAGCGAATTTTACAATTGCCTTTTTTCGAAAATAAACGTGAACTTGCCGAGCAAGTGTTAAACATGGAACGAGAAGAGCATGCATATTTACCGGATCAATTTGAAATTAAGCAAGTGCCTCCGTATTCATTTGGTGAAAAGGAAGCAATCATTGGTCGTATTCATGAGTTTTATTTCGTAAGTGTTGGTAGTGATGGTGTTTGGAAGTATCAACTGTTTAAAGATGAGATGAAGTGCCGTGAGTTTTTCGTTATGTTGCCGGATATTACGGATCAGCAGCTTGCTTTTTGGTTCAATAACATTGAGCTGTTGAAAGGGGCGTAAAAGCTTTCTTTTTAGGTTTTGAGAGAGGGCGCGATGAGTAGTAGCGGTCAGTGCCTATGTGTGGTTCGTGCATTGTGAGACCAGAGATATGGAGTGGTACTAGGTTAGCTTAAGATGTGTGAAACGATAGTTTAGATGAATAACGATTGTAGTTGTGTTCATTTAAAGTTTTGAGAGAGGGCCTAGCGATGAGTAGTAGCGGTTAGTGCTTATGAGTGGCTCGCATGTTGTAAGACCAGAGATATGGAGAGGTTCTAAGGTAGTTGAAGAGGCGAGGAGCCATGAATAAGATTGATAGGTTCTAGGTTAGTTGAGGAGGCCGAAAGTCAATTGTGGTGGCGCCTATTCTCTTTTTGAAGATAGGGTCTATAAGTAGTGATTTGAAATAGAGTTAGATTAATTTAAGATAGTTGTGCTATATTGTACAATTAGACTAAGTTTATATAAAAGGAGAGGTGAGGAGGATGGCGCAGAATAAGTATCGCGTTACATTCATTTCGCCAAGTGAGGTTGAGCAACGTACTGTAATGGCGGCGAGTAGTTTACCTAATTTAATACGTCAAGTAGAGAGTATTATTGCAGATCCGAACGGTTATTTTGTAAATGATAAAAAAAATAATTGCTATTTTAAAGTTATTAAAGAAAATGTTACGTATATTCAATATGAGTTACTATTTTCTGATAAGGAAATTCACATTGAAAAATTAGAGCATATGGCGCCTAGTGTACTGAAGAAATTATTTGAGAAAATAAATGATCCTGAACTATACGCTCTTTCGCTTATCGATGTTGATATAGCGACGAAAGAATATGTGCTAGGAGAAATGGGTCCAGAGCTAAGAATGAGAGTGGAAACAGAGCTTTCAAAAAAGTGGGAAGCGATGCCGACAGAAATTGTAGGAGCACAAGAAGTGTTACTAGAGGCACTTGCTTCGTTTATACAAGATTAAGTTTTACCGGTAGTATTTCTACTTTAAAACTGTGAGGATCACTCAACTATCTATATTTTTCATATAGGTAGTTGACTTTTTGATTTTAATAAAGCTTAATAATTAAATATACGGAATTATTGGAAGGGGAGCGACACCTTTATGTCACAAGCACAAAGTATTTTATTAGAAAGCGGAACAAACGAATTAGAAATCGTAACGTACACTGTTGGTGAAAATTTATTTAGTATTAATGTAATGAAAGTGCGTGAAATTATTAATCCATTCCCTGTTACAACTGTGCCAGAAGCTCATCATGCAGTTGAAGGTGTTGTTCAAGTACGTGGTGAAATTTTACCTGTTATTAACTTAGCAACCGCTCTTAATTTAAGATCGACAAAGCCACTTGATCAAACGAAATTTATCATTTCAGAATTAAACCAAATGAAGGTTATTTTCCGTGTTGATGAAGTACATCGTATTCAACGTATTTCGTGGGAACAAATTGATGAACCAGCTTCATTATCTATGGGACTAGAAGAAACGACATCTGGTATTGTAAAACTAGATGGGAAAATCATTTTACTATTAGATTATGAAAAAATTGTATGTGAAATTAGCGGTACTGGTTATGACAATAAATCACTTGCAGGATTAGAGCAAAAAACAGATCGAGCTGAAAAGGTGATTTATATTGCGGAAGATTCAGCGATGCTTCGCCAAATATTAGAAGAAACATTATCATCAGCTGGATATACGAAAATGAACTTCTTCAGCAATGGTGCAGAAGCGTTAGCACAAATTGAAAAACTAGCAAAAGAGCAAGGTGAAAGAATGTTTGAACATATTCATCTGCTTATTACAGATATTGAAATGCCAAAAATGGATGGACACCATTTAACGAAAGTAATTAAAGATAGTGAAGTAATGAAGCAATTACCAGTTATTATTTTCTCTTCATTAATTACGAATGAGTTGTTCCATAAAGGTGAGGCAGTTGGAGCGAATGCTCAAGTGAGTAAGCCTGATATTCAAGAGTTAATTGGTTTAGTTGATAAGTTAGTGTTGTAAAGAGGTTTTGAAAAGCTCTTTTTTAGTTGGGAGAGAGGCTCCAGCCAAGAGAGGAAGCGGTTAGTACTTAAAAGTGCCCTGTGCGTAGTAAGAACAGAGATATGAAGTGGGTTTTAGGTAAGTTAAAGAAGAGGGAGGCCGAGTTGTTGATGAACAGGCTTACATTCTTTTCTTATTAGCTAAAATTGAGGAACTAGCCATTGTAGTAGTACTGGTTAGTTCCTTTTTAGTATCCCATGTTCTATAAAGGCAGAAAAATTGAACGTTTCTAATGTAGTCGCGGCTGTGTATATTCATAGTTTCTTTCGTCTTTTTAGTTGTTTTTATATTTGGAAATATAGATAGGTTTAATTGTTTTTCTCATCTTTACTACTTGAAAATATAAGAGATAATGTCACTGGATTGTAGAGTGAGATTTCGTGATAGCGCAAACTTTTTCGGTGAAATTAAATTGGGAATACCATATAATATAATTAAACATATTTTATCAATATAATAT
>NZ_JBHWYR010000076.1:0-19929 GCF_042728695.1 Bacillus sp. NPDC060175 | reverse complement strand
TCCATCATTTCGACTAAATCACGAAAACTGAGGTTATACCGTAGGTACCATCTCACGGTTAATAAAATAATATCCGGTTGATAATGTTTCCACTTGAATAGATTTTGCTTTTCCATACCAATCACATCCTTTTTTAGAGTAATAGTATCAGTATGTCCAAGTCTAGGAGGTTACTTACAAGCGTTTTGGAGTGTTTGCACCAGAACCGGATTTTGTAGGTAGAAAACATATCCCGGTAATTCAAATCAGTTCATATTTATCTAGTCATTATGGATAATTATAGGAAATAATGACGTCTTTTTATGAATCTTTCGATTCTTGACAAATTTTAACCGATTGCTGAAGAACTACAACGACATATGCCTCCTCATGCTTTAAAATACCTGGCCAAATAAAAAGGGAAGATTAACTTAAAACTGTTCGCTTACTTCATACGTTAAATATTTCCAGGTGAAAATCGGTATAAAATATATAATCGAAGATTGGTAAATAAGTTTAAAAATTTAATAACCCAGTATATTTTATGAAACAATATAAGTATATTAACTATATATCCTGAGGTGAAAATCTTATTTTATCGAAAATTGAGATATTAAGTAATATTCCTATTGCTATTAAATTAACCATTAAAGAACTTCCGCCAAAACTCACAAATGGAAATGGGGTACCCGTAAGAGGAAATAGTCCCGTAATACCACCTAAATTTACGATTGATTGCATACCAATCATACATCCTATACCAATTGCTATAAAACTGCCGAATGGATCTTCACATAATTGTGCAATTTTTAAGGAGCGAAGTACTATAGTCAAAACTCCAGCCAATATAATAAATACACCAATAAATCCTAGTTCTTCAGAAACTATTGCCATTATAAAATCAGTATGTGGTTCTGGGAGATACCCAGTTTTTTGAATGCTATTTCCGAATCCACGTCCCGTAATTCCTCCTGAACCAATGGCAATAAAAGAATTTACAAGCTGATATCCATTTCCTTGCGCATCAACAAAGGGATTGAATATTGTAGTAATACGTGTCTTTTGAACTTCTGACAAACTATATTGAATTAAAATATATAAAATAGGTAACCACAAAATAGAACCGATTATAATTCTTTTGATTAATAGATTTATATTTATTCCAGAGCAAAGAAATATGCTAAAACCTATACCTAATATTAAAAGTGCGGATCCTAAATTTGGCTGTTTAAAGATAAGAAAAAAAATTGTAGCTAAAAAAAATAAAAGTTTTCCGCTACCACTCCAAATATTTTTAGCTTGTTCTTGTCGTAATGCAAAAAAACGGGCTGTTACAAGTATTGTTCCTAATTTAAGAAATTCAGCTGGCTGTATTCCAAAAATCCATGATTGAGCATTATTTACCACTTTTCCTTTCCATAAAACCATAATTAATAAAAAAATCCCCCCAACCATAATACATATAGAGACTATTCGTTTTTTCCATATTTCATATGGGAGAATAGCACAAACTATTAACCCTATTGTTCCTAAAAATAGCTTTGTTAATTGAGAATCAACAAAATGTCTACTGTTATAACCGTAATGTTGGACAGCGACAATGGAGCTCGCACTATACATCATGATAATACCTAAAGTACATGTTATGAATAGAGGGAGGAGCAATAGATAATCGAGTTTTAATATTTTTTTCATTTTAATATCCTCCTGATTTACATTAACACTTAATATTACATTTGCTAATGAATAGAATCTTGTTCTCATCAATTACTAAATAGTATTTTAATTTTGAGAGATTCTATCGCTTACACCCTGTTTTCTTACGCAAAAATCCCCCCTAGTTACATACTAGGGAGGATTTAAATTGGCATGACTAAATAAAGCTTTTCTCCCCCTAGTAGAGCTTTGGCACTATACAACGTAAAGTAATGGAAATTCATTACTTAGCTATCTTAAGAAGAGCCTTAATCCGACAATTCCTGTTCTACCCATTGGCGTCTTTCGACATTTTTGGGCAATAGCCTGTGTTTGTATAGGAGCCTCACCTAACAGGTTTAGCAATATAAATTTTATGTATTTGTTTCGTGTAGCCAGCATAAATACTTTTTTTTTGCTTGTCAAGTAAGCCTATTGCTAATTTTATATTCTTTATTTCTTTATAACTCTTTAAGAGGTGATGTGGGAAATTGTATTTAATCGTCTCATATAGATACTTATTTTCGACTTGTAGTGTATAGTTTGATTAAGTAACTTAACTATATAAATTTGATAAACAGTAAAAAAGATTTTAATCATAAAATAAGATTTTTTGAAGAATGTTCTTTTGAAGTACGGAATGACTAATGATTCAGCTTCTGCTATAAAGTTACAAATTAATCATAAACAATAAGTTTCTTATACGAAATTTCATATGTTTTATAACGTTTTTTCGAACTAATTGTATTTAAATTTTATATCTTTTAAGCAGAATTTCAAATTTGTAATAGAATCTAATTACATTTCTCTAAAAAAGAATTTTTTATGAATCAAATCGAAAGTTAGTTGACAAATATTAAATTCTGGTTTAAATTTTGAAGTAATTCAATAATCTTTGTTAGGTGAGGCTCCTGTATAGAGAAACGCTGCTGCCCAAAAATGTCGAGAGACGCCAATGGGTCAACAGGAACGGTCGGATTAAGGCCCTTTTTAATGTAGCTGGTTATAAAAACCTATGCTATACAGTGCTAAAACTCAACGAGGGAGTGGTATACGATTTGATAGAAAGGCACCTCTGGGATTTTTGCAGAGCTGTCTTAATAATCATTTATTTGTATTGTAAAAAAACCTTTACTCCTTTTTGAGTAAGGTTTTTTTTGTTTAATGTTATTTATTTATATCTTGTCTATATTCAAAAAGGAGGTAGTTCTAAATAATAAATTGATTGCAATGTAACTATTAATGCTCTAATCAAAATTTTAGACAGATAAAATAATACAAAACCACTCATGAAACTCTAGAGTCTCCCTTAGCAATATGAGGAGGAGTTAACATGAAGAAATTATTAAATGAATTACTTGTAACCCAAAATGATTTGGATGCAGATAAAGTTTTACGTCATCCGTCGTATGATGTTGCGCAAGAAATAAAACGGTTTTCAATTGAAGATCAAGTCATATTACTAGATAAGATTCCTGTATTAAAAAGCTCAAAAATTCTTCAACATTTGAGTTCAAAAGAAAAATATAATATCTTAATTCACTTATCTGAAAACAAAGCTAAAAAGTTACTAAATTTACAACCGATTGATGAAACAGTAGATCTACTTCTAGCGGTTCATCCGGAAAAACAAGCTAAATTAATGGCGTATCTAAATAAAATTACAAAACATAATGTAAAAAAATTAATGGCTTTCAAACCTGAAACTGCAGGAAGTCTTGTCACAAGTGATTATGTTGCAGTTAGAGGGAATTGGTCAGTAAAAATTACATTGAAGTACATTAGGGAACATTCTGAAAATGTAGAATCAATATCTTATATTTATGTTCTTGATAGTCATGGTTATCTTAAGGGAATCGTTTCCATACATGAGTTATTACTAGCAGCAGATGAAGAGATATTATCTACTATCATGATTCGAGAGGTGATTTCAGTACCCGCTGAGGTTGATCAGCAAGAAGTTGTAAAAAAGCTACTGAATTATAATTTAGCAGCAATACCCGTAACAACAGCAAATAATGAAATGATTGGTATTATAACATTTGATGACGTAATGAATGTTATGGAAGCAGAAGCTACAGAAGATATCCAAAAGTTAGGCGGAAGTGAACCATTAAATCAATCTTACTTTGAATCTAGTATTTGGAGCATTTTCTTTAAACGTCTACCATGGTTATTGCTTCTTTTTGTTGCTGAGGCATATACAGGTACAGTACTAAAGTATTTTGAAGACGAAATTGAAACAGTGGTTGCCCTTGCTTTCTTTGTTCCATTATTAGTAGGTACTGGAGGGAATACAGGAACACAGGTTGTAGCAACAATTACTCGTGCAATCGGTATTGGAGAGGTGAAATTTAAAGACATTTTCCGTGTAATGAAAAAGGAATTTGCAATTGGCATGCTTCTCGGACTTGCACTTGGGGTAGCTGGGCTCATTCGTGCTTATATGTTAGGAGTTGGAACAGAAGTTGCACAAGTTGTAGCAATCACTTTATTATTTATTGTTATTTGGGCTTCGCTTGTCGCAGCTGTTTTACCTTTGATTTTGAGAAAATTTAAATTAGATCCTGCAGTCGTTTCTGGTCCATTTATTACAACATTTGTTGACGGAACAGGATTAGTAATATATTTCTTGGTTGCAAAAACTTTATTAAATTTGTAAATATAAACTGAAATAAATAAGAAATATAGAATAAGTATTTTGCCTTGCTTGCTAAGACATAGTGGGGAACTCGGGAATAAGGGAAACAAACACTTTTGTCTTTAGGTAAATAATATTTTAAAGGATGCATTGAATGTAATTAATGCCGGAGGAGAAAACTATGAAACATCTAAGAAAAATCTTCAAACGAATTTTGCTTCTTCTTTCTATTTTCATGCTTATTGGCATAGGAATATTATTTGGTACTAACTATGGCCGAGATCTTCGTGTAACAATGGCTGGGAGTATACTAACTTCTCAGCATCCACAATATGCGAAATATACATTTCTATCCCAAAAGGAACTAGATAAACTGCAAGATAGAATTAATCATCCGAAATGGTCAAACAGTGATGAGGCTATTTATAAAAAAATAGCAGGAAAAAGATTAGAAGAACTAAAAAATCAGCCATTAAAAATTGATGTAGAAACGATTAAAAGTAACAAAGATAGTCGTTTTCTTTTCGAAGGAAAATTAGTCACTATTAGTAACCCTTTCAATGTTAAACTTGTTAGCCATCAAGGGACACAGGGCGATAAAAGGGGAGAAAAAATTAGCGTAATGGCAAAACGTAATAATTCACTTGTTGCTGTGAATGCAAGTGGATTTGCTGATGAAACAGGAAGGGGTGGAGGAAATATTGCAACTGGAATAGTAATAGAAAATGGGAAAGCAATTGATACAAATATAGATAAAAATACCCCTACAATTATTACGGGCTTAACAAAGTTTGGACAAATGATAACAGGGAATTATTCTACCCAACAACTTTTGGATAAACAAGTCTTTTCCGCAGCAGGATTTATGCCACAGTTAATTGTAAATGGAGAAAAAATGATAACAGAAGGGGATGGTGGTTGGGGCTCTGCTCCACGAAGTATTATGGCCCAAAAAGAAGATGGTACAATAATGTTTCTAGTGATAGACGGTAGGCAAACACATAGCATAGGTGCCACGTTAAAAGAGTGTCAAGATATTCTATATGAAAAAGGAGCAATAAATGCAATGGCTATGGATGGAGGATCTTCTGCTACGCTATATTTAGGGGGAAAGGTTATAAATTCACCATCCACATTATCTCATGAAGATCGTTATTTACCGAATGCTTGGGTGGTAACAGCAAATTCGAAGCAAAAAATACAGATGACAATAGATGGGGAAAAGATAAATCCAAAAACATTAGATGAAATTGGTACAGATATATAAAATAATTTATGAATTACTTATTATATTAAATGGGATTATATTGACCAAAATTAAGGTTCAAAACCGTAGAACGTATTGATGTATAAAATTTGCGAAATGACGTCAGTACACAAAAAAGAGAAAGAGAAATGGAAATAACACTAATCTATTTGATAAAATTCACAAAAAGATTAGTGTTATTTTTAATACAGTTACATTTTCATGTTCTTTTAACCCGAAAGGCCACCTAATTTTAACCATTAAGATTTTCAAGACCTTTCATTAACTTCCTTCCATAAGGGCTGCCTAATCCTGTACATGCATCTCACCTGGAAGATGCTTTTTTCTTTATGAATAGAAATGATTTAAGTTACATGAAAAGCTATATATTCAAAATAGGAGGGGTAATACCGTTAAGGAGATCCCAAGTACTTAATCCAAAAGAATATTCGAAATGCGGATAATCAATTAGGGTAGTAAAACGCCCACCCCAATTTAAACCAAGTTGCTCTCCTATATACCCCATTTGCTTGAATTTTTTGATGTCACCCCAAGGTATAGAGTTATTTTCGTAAGGTGCAGCATCAAAGGCTAATCCCCAATTGTGATATGATTCCCCGCCTCGAGCGTTTGTAACCTTTTTACCCGATTTCCATCTTCCTAAAGAAAATAACCGGTCTTGTTCACTCCAGCTCCTAAACATTGAATATATTCGAACATCTAAGCCATTAGTTTTTGTTAATTGAAGAAACTCTTTAGCCAACATCTCCACATATGGGTGTAAGGATTGTAAATGATTAGAGCTAGTATAAAATTCAGATTGAGAATTGGGATTAAATAATTTGTGGCGTGTTCTTGGTGTAATATCTCCAGAAGGGTATAAATTTTGCTCTTTTTGGTATTCTTGTGTGGCTTGGGTAGTTGATGCATCGAATATCCCATTAAGTGCTCCAAAATAAATCCCTATAGATTGCAGCTTCTTTTGTATTAATAATACGTTCTCAAACAATGATTTCCAAGTGTTAACTTCTACTATTCCATTAGGATTTAATTTAGTTTTTTCTTGGAAAATTTTTGTGCATTTATTTGTTTTTTCATCAAAAAAGCCGGTAATAGCAAGTTTCTCGTAGTTTACTCCCAAACCGCTTAAATTTAATTGGAGAACTGTTACATAATAGCCTGCAGAGCCTAGTTTAAGAGTGGGCAAACTCTCCATATTTCACCCCTTGATTTTAGAATACTGTTATTTATTATAGTTGAATTGAACTTTAATATGACAGGTACTAATCGTAAAAGAATAAAATTAATTTTATTAAAATTACAATTAGGAATTGCTCTTTAAAAGAAATAGCGGTTAATATTTTCAGTTGTATTCACACAACTTGCTAAAATTAAAGTTACTTTATTTAAATATTTGTAAGTAGTTTTTTCTATTCCTTAAATATAGATTTTAAAGAAATAATTCAAAAAAAGTGCTTTATAAATCAACTGAAATCTTTAATTCATAACTTTCTTTGTTATAAGCATGTATAGATTTGAATTACATAAAATTATCTTTGTAAATAAGGTTATTTAACTTTTATAGTATGCAAAAAAAGTATAACTAGATTAATCTTTTGGATTGAAGAATTATTTTGGATGGATTAGCAGGAAGTGGTCAAGTAAAAATAGAGTAGTCCATACTTATTTTAAAAAAAATCTAGAGAATCTTTAAAGAAAATAGGCAATTATATGATTTCAAAAAATAGATTTGAGCATAATATCATGGATAAAGGGCCTTTTTATTTTGTTTATATACTAGAGTTTTAATATAAATAGGATTTAACGAGAGGAGAGGTGAATTTGTATAATTCTCATCCATATTCTTCAGGAGATTATAAACCACCATATTCTATAGCAGGAGTGAGTGATGAAGGGCAGGAAGCTTTTTATCGGCAACCAAGTGGAAAGATATTTGCAAAAATATATGAAAAAGACACAGAAAAACCTATTAAGGGTGTCAAAGTATCAATTTATAAAATGACAAATGAAGGGCGTATTTTAGCTTCCCGACAAAGTGAGGTTCTTACTTTATATACGAATGAATTCGGTGAAACGAATACAGTTGCATTGCCTACGCCCCCTAAAGAGAATGCGACCGATCCTTTAGGACCTAAACTTTAACTTGATGGGCATGTGCTGTAGAAAATAATGAGTAATGTAACCGTATATTTGCAACAATGTGGTTGTAAACAGAACAAGGTTCAGGCACAATACTAAACACATTTTCATAGATTGTAATAATTTTCGACTCTAAAAAGGAGGTTTTAAAAAATTGACTTGTCCACCATTTAATATTATTCAGAAACCCCTCTATGTATATCAGAATGTGCCATTTAAAGTGTCACCAAATCAAATCAATATGATTAAACGTTGTGATAGTACCCATCCTGGTAAAGACTGGAGATTTGATGGTGCCGTGTTCGGTACACCTGTGTTTGCTATGGAATCAGGAACAGTATTATGGGCGATTACAGGTAACCCTTTGTGTCTATGTCACACTGATGCCCCTAATTTCATCGCTTGTTTACAGCAGAATTGCCCGCCAAATTCAATAGCCATCAGAAGTGACATTGATGGTGTTGTCACCGAATATGTCCACGTTCAACCAGAAGTAAGTGCAAATACCCATGTAACTGCAGGGCAGCGGATTGCTACGTTGGCAGCATCAGGTACCTTTACTGTTACAGGCAACGGCAGCCCAACACCTCATCTTCATATCAACCGTCTTTTAAATACGCAAGGGCCAGTGTGTAAACACGAATTCACCTGCAATTTTACAATCAAGGATACTAAAGATTCTTCTGTTCCACCGCCACCGTCACAATGCCCAAATCCAAATGGCTGGGGCTTAGCTAATGGCGTTTGGGTTTATTGTCAAAATGGTGTGAGGCAGCAAGGGTGGTTCACAGGAAGTGGTGGTAGCTCATTCCTTGCAGATAACAATGGAGTCTGGACAGGGTTTATAAGGACCAGTTTAGGAAAAATACAATACCGATATCTACGGGATCGAAATCTGCCTGTCTCAGATCCTAATGCTAATAGAGTGGCTAGAGGATGGGTATGTTCACTAGGTCAGTGGTGGTTTTTTGATAACAATGGAAACATGGTAACTAACACTTGGGAGCTTGACTCACAGGGTAAGTCTTGGTTTTTTGGTTCTAATGGTGCATGCGTAGGTTGTCCAACTTGCAATATTCAATCGTAATTTAGCTTGATATACCCCTAAATAGGATTTTTCTTTTTCTACAGGTAATTTCTTTGAAATATCAGGTCCTTTTTTTAGTTAATGAGGTATGTGGTGGCATCTTGCTATTTTGATATGCAATTAGGCATATTAACGGATTCATGGAATCATATCAATCCATTCAGATTTTCGAAGATGGAAGAGTGCATATTACTCATTAAAAATGACTTATATTATTTGATGCAAACCTGGATACAAGGATGAAGTCTCAGCATATGATTTAGGAGCAATTACAGTTTGCTTCAATTCAAATTATGAGATAGTTTATTTTAACCTTTTTATATTATCTAAAAAGATCTTGTAGGGATTTCTACAAATTTTTTTGTTTTTCTAATTGAATATGAACTGATATTATTAAAAATCCCTTTTAAATAAAGCGATGTTTAATAGTATCTTACCTTATTAACAAAAGATATTCATGAAGGATCTACTTTCTTGTCTAAAAAGTATTCATTTTCGTATCTTTCTACAGTACATAAAAAATAGAATAAAGAAAACTGTTCGTTAAAAAAGTATTTAATGTAACCAACAATTGTAGGAGTCTTAAATTTTCATTTATATTCCAATCAAGAGAGAGTCTTTATATACCAATTATAGTAGGATTCGAATTATGTATTTTTTACATAATAAAATCAAATTTAAAACGAATAATAAATAGCGTTTAAATCCATAAGTCTGTAAAAGGATAAAAGTTCAACAATGCAAAATTGCTGAACTTTTATTCTTTATTCTTTATTCTTTCCTATTCTGCCTAAACTATCTTTAATAGTTGTTTCCCCAAGTTGTGTATATAGCAAAGCTGTATCTTGACTCGTATGCCCAAGTTGCTGCATCACTTGTAATGAATCTTTTTCTTCCATATATAATTTATTTGCCAATGTATGTCTTAATTTATGAGGAGACATTCTTTTTCCATAGGCCTTAGTATATTTTTCTACTATATCTTGGATAGCTCTAACTGAAAGAGGTTGTGCAGTATGTTTATATTTCGATAAAAACACATTTTTTAATTCTTTCCCTGGAGCATATTTGTTATCTCTGATTTCCATATACTTTTCAAGATCATTCAATGCAATTGGGGTAATCCATACAGAATCTTCTTTGTTTCCTTTTCGGATTACATCAATTAGTCTTTCTTTTAAGTTTATATCTTCCATACGAAGATCGGCCAATTCGCTTACTCGAATACCACTACCAAGAAAGAGGGAGAGGATAGCTACATCACGATCTTTATCTCTTAGGAAATAGAACAACTGATGTTTTGTTAAAGATTTTTCATGTTCATATTTAACGTAATTCAAAAATTCTTGATCGTCATCATTATGGAATATTTTAGATCTCATACGTTTTGCACGAGCATTTAATGTTTCTTTATCTTTATGTATTTCTATTTTAGCCATTACATTTCTATAAAAATAACATTCTCCATCTTCATTCTCTGATAGGGAGGTAAGGTACTTAAATAAAGACTTTAAGGCCGAAATTTTTCTGTTAACAGAGGAATTCTGCATGTTTTGTTGTAATTTTAAAAATCTCATAAAGTTCTCAACATCTTTTTTCTTTAAACTCTCCAGATCAGAGAAAGATATGTCTTTAATAGGTTTTAATTCAATAATTTGTTCGGATAATAACCAATTAAAGAAGACTCTAAAATCATATACATAATTCAGTAGGGTGGAGGGAGAGGCATCATGCAATTCTTTGTACTCCACAAATTCTTCTATGTAAAAGGGCATTTCATTTAGATTCTCGTATAATTTTTTACGATGTACGGATTTTTGACGTTGCTTGCTGTAATCCATAAAAATCACCTCATATATACTATAACAGAAAAAAGATACGAACACAAGTTCGCGTAAAATTCAATTTTTACACAGACTTATTTACATAATTAAATTATGGAATACTAATATTTACTCGAGATTGAATGGGATATTGTAGTCATTCTAATAAAATTTATAGATAACCAGGTGATAAATTTGTATTAAGCTATAAAAGCTAGTACAAAAATTACATATAAATGTATGTAAAATAAAACAATTTTCATATATAAATTCATACAAAATGAATACATGAAAACAGTATAAAAGTCGCTATAAAATAAGAATTGGTTAATTTAATCATGATTAATCAGGAGTTAGTTAGATCAACACAAGAAAAACGCTTATATTTTAAAATGTAATTCACTATAAAAATTGTTTATGAATAATTCAGCATATGATTATTTTTATATAAAATATGTATTATATAGGCGTATACAAATATACTAAAACCGATGCATCTGACCTTGAAATCGATAGACACTGTATTAGATTTTCATATGACTATCATACTGTTCGTAAAATTGGTATTTCGTGCGAAGTTGTAAGTGTTTGTTTTTTCACCTTTTTATAAACGCAGCATTCACCTTATCTTCTGTCAGTATGAATATTTTTTATCTCATTTATATTTAACTATGCATATAAAATAATTTTGTGTTTATTTCTAGGACATAGCCAGTATATATCATTTTAATACGAAACAGTTAACTTTAACTCCTTAAGACTAAATAGATTGTGTTTTTCACAAAACTTAATTGTTATGATGTTGAATAGAGCGTTTCCTTTAATTCTTTTTTATTGTAATTGGTTTAGCTGAGCGTTCCTCTAAATGTGATTTTAATACAGATTTCAAAATATAGCTTCTAAATTCCTCATTCTGTCTCAATGATATAAGTATTCTTTTCATTTTGAGATTTATTCCCACTCGTTTTTTACATAACCTATAATATAGGTTATGTAAACTAATAAAAAGTAAGTTATTGTGGATAGCTTTATATCAGTAGATTTCCAGCAACATTCCTCTCCCTACCAGTAAATGATACTAATTCCAACGCGTACTATGCTATGTACACAATAACCATGGCAAAACGCATTACATAACAGCTAATGAAGCCTATGTATAGGTTAATGATTTGTATTTTCTGGAATTTAATAAGAGGCAGGACTCAAGTGCGAGTTCTCCCCCCTGATTTGCTGAATTTTTAACTCATCCTAATTTTCATCTAAAAAAGCATTAACTTTATTTATATAGCAAGAATAACAATTCATTCAAATTCTAAAGCTGTATCGGTTTATATGCTAATGCTATATCTACAATTTGTTCTGAACTAAGATCTTTATCATTCCAATATATTAGATCACTTACTTCTGGATGTGGGACATTTCTTTCTACAGCTTCTAACATTTCATCAATCTCCTCTTCAGTTCCTTCACATTCTACAATTTTACCAACTAGATTTATCAGTTCTTCCCTTGTTATTTCATCAAACATACATTTCACTCCTTATTTATTAAAATTGAAAACTTTGCTCAAAGTGCATTCTTCGAGACGATATTACTATATTATCTAAATCGCAACGCCACCTCAGTTTGGGATTGTACCAATTTAATCATCCAATATTCTTACTACATGTATTAGATTGTTGAGATCGTAGTTTTAATGTTTGTCAGTGACTTAAAGTAAAAATGGCCCGTTTATGATGATTAATCACAAACAGACCATTTTCCGCAATTGGGACAAAGTATAACAGAGAAGCCTACAAAATCATCGTAATTCTCTTCAATTTCAATTCTTAATAATGAAATATCCCCATCATAGATAATCTCAAAAAACGGTTTATGTACGGCATACAGTCTTTCATCTACTAAAACTGTAATCCATGTATCACTTACTATATCACTCGGTGTAACCTCGTTCCGTATGGTTTCTGTTTCATGTAAGTGTGAATCCATACATCCGCATTCACACTCATCATCATGACACACACCAATATGCCGTAAATCACTGTACTCTAGTATATATCGTTTTATTTTATGATGATCCACCTGGATAGCAATTGCGTTTGCACCAGAAGCATATGCATGCATAAATTTATTCTCTAATAGCTTCATAACAACCACCATGCCTTTTTAGAGAAATTGTATTAATTATCAACAATATTATTTTGTCGAACAAAATTTATACATTCTTCAAGCGATTAAATATCTCCTCTTATTTCATATTCATATATTCTTCTAAAGTTAAGTGTTTCTTATATATATTTTCAGCAATATCTCCAACGTAGCGTATGTGCCAAGGCTCATACGCATATCCAGTAATACTCTCCTTACCTTTTGGGTAACGAATGATAAACCCTGCACGATGTGCGCTATCTTTTAGCCATTTGCCTTCCTTCGTATTCGCAAAAGATAGCTCTAATTCATTGTTCGCGCTTTTAGAAGAAACATCCATTGTTAACCCTGTTTGATGTTCACTATGTCCAGGCTTTGCCGAGAAACGATCCGTATGCTCTTGCCCATTCTTTTTAACATTGCTGGCATATAGATTCTTTTGATACTCATAGGAACGAAATCCTGAAACTGCATTCAGCTGAATTCCTTCTTGTTTTGCTAAATCAAATAACTTTTCTAGTGCGTCAGCTGCCTCTTTACGAAGGTGACTCTTTTCTACCGTTCCACTAAATGAGAATGGTACATTTGGGACAACTAAATCATTTGGCTTATAGTTTTCAGGCAATCCATATTCCTTATTCACTACAGCCTCTATACTAGCAAAAGAACTTTCTTTCTCTTTATTTATGGAGTTTTCACGATTTTCATAGTTTGTCCTATTTGGTCCTTTACCAATAGATATGTTGGTGTAAAGAATAAAAATACCTAACACCACAATCATACAAGTGAAGATTCCTACTAATTTAAGTCTCATAATTCATATCCTTCCTGCCACTCTAAATGTTTCTCGTTCATCATACTGCAACCATATCAAATTCATATTAACTTGATGTGAACTTTTGTTCTTAACATATTTTATAATAGAAAGACAGCATATCCTTCTATACGTTGGAAAGGCTTTAGATACGAACACGTAGAAATCAATTTTAGTCATACATATAGAGAAATAATCTAAAAATTTGTATAATAAGATTAGAAGTGTAGCATTCTATTATAGAAAGGTCTTGGTATAATGCTAGGTATTGATGTAAAAAAAACAGAAGAAGAATTAATAATTAAATGGCAATTGGCGAAGGTTACAATCCCTTTACGCGATGTGATTGAGGTTACTGAAGATGCTACCTATGCTGGCGTTGAAGATCCTAGTGCAATCCGTATTGGAGCAGCATATGGGACAACAGACCGTATTTTAATCAAAACGGTAAAACAAAATTATGTATTGTTTACTACGAACAAAGTGGCGATTTTAAAGGCAATTCACGCGTAACAATGCGTATATAAACGGGCTCTAAAAAAGTTCTAGTGAAGTAAAAAGGTTTGAAGCCATAAAATTGACTTCGAACCTTTTTAAAAACAATCTATATGAATGAAAATCCCCTTTAACACTTCAGTAAGATCTATATCACTTCTAACACACCCTACAATTTTGTATCCCATTTATCTAAACGGAAGTAGAACAATACGCCATCCTCTGTATTGGTTACACCGTACTCAGCATCATGTAATTTGAATATGTTTTTTACAATCGATAGACCAAGGCCCGTGCCTCCACAAACTCGTTTTCTTGATTTATCCACTCTATAAAATTGATCCCATATTTTCTCTATATTTTCTTCCGCAATTTGTCATACACACGATAATTAGATGGGATTGCATATTACATTCTTTACTCATTTCTTATATATACACATTCGGCATATACAGTTGTTATTTAGGTAAACTTCTACTTTACCGTTTGCTAACTTCACGTGAAGCGTATCGCCGTCGATATGTTCCAGTATCGTAGCTTTGATGATCCTATTTGCATTTTGTTTCTTACTCTCCCCAGGTACTGGCTTCATCACCTGATTGACCTATTCTGGATGCTTAAGTTTACCCGTATCCTCTTCTTTTTTTATAGGTACGGACGCTGCCTCATAACTATCCTGTTCAGTTTTATTTTGTTTTGTTTCGCTTCCTTTCCGCTGGTCTATCTCCGCTACATTTCTTGTAATGGAAATCCCAGTGTCATCTTTGCTACTACACCCTGTTACCAATCCTAAAAACATGCACAATGTAGAAATGAACCACAAAAATTCCTTCATCGTATGCCTCCCTCTCTTCTTGTATTTCTTCCCCTACATCATAACGGGATTGGAATCATTGTTGAAAAAACGATCGATTTCTATGATTTAGCACTGATTTATGTATTGAACCATCGCAAAACTCCTCCACTCTATCAAGTTTACTTTTTATGATATGTACGCAGGATTCCCCCTTACATGTACCGAAACCACAATAGGGACACATTCCACTAATTACCATACCTATTTCATACCATTACATTTTGGAGGTTAAACAGGATGAAAAAAAAGAAGTTACAAAAATCAGCACTTTCTTTTACCCTACTCTTATCTTTAGGAGTTTCTTCTTTTCCGCTTACAACAACTATTCACGCGGATACACAAGGGATACAAACTGCAGAAAAGAAACAAGTCTCTTTAACGGAGCGTACGTCTTTATTTTTTGAATATCTCAAGCAAGGTAAATATGCAGAGGCACTTCAATTGACGTCTGCAGCTTTTCAATCTAGGTTTACGGCAAATATATTACAAAGCTGGTGGACACAAAGTGGCGGGAGCAGGATTACAAGCATGGGAACGCCTGTTATAAAAGAACGAAACTTGGTCCATCAAACGGTTGAAATTCAAGGAGCTATCGAAGGAACTACTATTCCACTACTCCTTAAATTCACGCCTGGCGGCAAAGTAGATGAAGTTGGAGTAAGAACGACGCCCGAGAAATCTTATACCATCCCGCATCCTAGCTACGACCAACCTGATTCCTATCAAGAACGCGAAATCGTCATTGGAAATGCTACATACCCGTTACCAGCCACATTAACGGTTCCAAAACATAAAGCTGGCGAAAAAGTGCCTGTTGTTGTTCTTGTTCACGGTTCTGGTCCGCATGATCGTGATAGTACATTTATGGGAGCTAAAATCTTTAGAGACCTTGCAGCTGGTCTTTCATCAAGCGGTATCGCAGTGTTACGTTACGAGAAACGTTCCTTAGAACACGGTTTTAAAATGAGTGCAGAACCTGCTACCTTAGACCGTGATACTACAGATGATGCCATATATGCAGCTAAATCGGCAGCACAACAGGAAGGCATTGACCCTGCTAACATTTTCATTCTCGGACATAGTCAAGGAGCTGGCACAATGCCACGTATATTAAGCAAAGCACCTGCATCACTTGTGAGAGGAAGTATTTTAATGGCACCACCTGCGCGTCCTTTTACTGACATACTCCTTGATCAGTATCAGTACCTCGGGGCGCAAAAGGAATATATTGATGAACTAAAAAAACAATTTGCCTATATTGAGGATCCAACTTTTGATCCAGATCATCCACCAGCTGGTTACAATTATCTTTCTCCGCATTTCATGTATGATGTAACTCGTTGGCGTCCAGTTGAGGAAGCGAAATCACGAAAAGAACCATTACTAATTCTGCAAGGCGCACGTGATTATCAAGTAACAGTAAAAGATGAGTTTACGAGATGGCAAGAAGGACTTTCAAGCCGCAGCAATGTTCAGTTCAAAGAATATCCGAAATTGAATCACTTCTTCACGGAGGGGGACGGGGAATTAAGTCATCCAAGTGAATACGAAGTCCCTTCCAATGTACCTGCGTATGTCATTCAGGACATTGTTACATGGGTTAATGAGACTAAGAAATAAGAAAATAACAAATGCCATCATGCTAGCATCATTGTGTGATGGTTTTTGTAATACCAATTATTCCAGGTAGAAGTAAAGGGTTACTTTCCTAAAAAATTTAAAAAGAGGAAAAAAAGGAGATGAATCTTAGTGAATCGGAAGGTACCATTGACGATACTAGTCGTTGTTATTATTGGAATTATCCCGTACTATAATCGTACAGTTGAATCAAAAATACAAGGATTTCCTGTACCTGCTCGTGCAGAATATGTGTATCAAGAAGATCATAAAGATTATGAATACAATGGAGCATGTTTTTCGAACGGATTACCTTTTGATTATCAGTTAGGACTATGGTTTGCTGGATGGAAAACACAGAAAGCAGACGGCGCGATGATTACATATAAAAAGGATGATAGATTTGTAGTTTTAGTACTAGGCGGGAATGCCATATACATGTACGAAGATGGAAAAACTCAATAAGTCCAGTTTACAAATTCACATAATTTCTGTTCAGTTGCTATCAGGTTATCCAATGTAATAGCCTATAAAATAAATAAAAAGCCGTTCTTTCTTAAAAATCATAGAAAGAATGGCTTTTTTGTATGTCTACATTTTGTATTTATTTGACCAAAACATTTTCTACAGAAAGATAAATAATATACATATTGAAATGAAATAATTAACTAAAATATCGGAAGCTGAATTGTAAATTATGAAAGTTCTTTGGTCAAAATCTTAGTTTGATAGCGATGTGACAATTCTCCCAATGAACAGTATAAATTAACATAGTAAAATAATATTTTGGTGGGATTCCAATACATATTATTAAAATTAAAGTGGTTATCAAGTCGGAGGAAGGCACCTTAAGGTGTCTTTTTTTGCGCTAAGGAATTTTTCAGTTAAAAAACTTGGCTCTACTGTAAGTTAAGAAGGTTCCATAAACGGTCGTTTGTTAGACTCCAAAATCCTTTTCGGGAAAATTGTACGTTTAGACACATTTTAGACACAAAAAAACAAGGATGTAAATTTAGATGCTGATTATATTTTCAAAAGTGGATCTGATTTTTTATTATGACTAAAAAATCAGATCCACTTATTTGTGTACTTAAAAATAATCATCTTTGAAAAAATCAATAAATGATTTTTTCAAAGATGATTAATATGTTCTAAACTTTTATTCTATATAAAAGTAATTTTTACTTTTCTGTAATATTTACAAATTCAACGGCTCCCTTACCCTCAGTACCTAAAGCCGTATTCACTTTATCTATTTCTTTACTTAATTCTGGTGCTTTCCCTTGATTGAGTAAATTATGATTCCCAAAAGATTTATTAAAAGATAGAATCTGTCTAGTTTTTTCTTTCCCATTTATTTCTTTAAATAATGTATCATCTACAATTAATAGGATTTCGTTAGATCCACCACGATATGGCGCTAGCCATACATCACCTTCGTATTGAGTAATCATTTTTTTCCCATCATATGTTATTTCTTTTAAGTCCTTATATTCTTTATTTGCAAATAAGATAATTTCATCTTTTTTTCTTTTTGGTAAAGAGGCAATAGGGACTGAAGATGTGAGCCCACTATTATTATCCCTTTCACGTATAAGCCCCTTTTTATTCATTTTTTCAGCAGTTGTTCTGCTTATAAATAGTAAATTACTAGGAGTATCCGCCCTAGCATCCCCAAATTGTGTCGGGATCTTTATGTTGAGTTTGTTATTATCTATGCTCCCCTCTTTTATTTTGAATTGCTCTTGTGATATGGTTATATCTTTGTATAGGTCTATTATAGAATTTCTTGTTTGTTCATTTAACTGCTCTACCTCTATTGAAAGCCCATTTGCCGGGGAGTTTTTTGCACCAAAGAATGAACATGCTCCTAACACGGTAATCGAAATACCAGTTACTATTAATAACCCAAGTCTTTTTTTCATCCTACATTCTCCTTCTTTTTATTATTTTTGAATTAAAAAATCGTTTTATACATTTTTTTCAAGTATTGAGAACGAACAAAGTAAAAGTATATAATTTGCAAAACTAAGAAACAAACCAATACTATAACGGAACTACCCAAGACTGAAAAATTAGCTAACTTTTGTAAGGCCATAAAAGCAACTGTACTATGTGTAATCGCTATTGCAATTGGTAAAAAGAATAACAATGCAAGTTGACGTGACACAATTTTCTTTAATTCAGGTTTACTTAAACCAACTTTTGCTATCATTTTATATTGCTGCTGATTTCGTTCTAAGTCTGTATATAATCGGAAATATAAAAAGCTTGCAGCAAACGTAAAGAAAACAATGCCTATTAATACACTCATGATGGATGCAAGTCCAAAACCTTGTTTCATCACTATCCATGTAGATATTAAAGAAGAAAATTTATATTGTTCGTTGTATAATACAGGCTCATGTATACCTTCATTATCTTTCTGAAGAGTAGTCACGATTTTTTCAGCAACTTTTTTCGTGTTCTCCCAATCCTTCACAATAAAACCATTAATGGTGGATTCACCACGGTAATTCTCTGGATCCACTATCATTTGATTATATACAGCGTCTGGTATAATAATTGTCGTTATGTTTGTATCTTGTAGTTCTTTTGGCGTTAGTGTTTTATTTACATGCATATCTATTTTTATATTTCTATGCGACAATCGAAAGTTATTTTGATTCGATTTTGTATTAGCGAATTTTCTTGCAGGTATGACAATACTATCATTTTCATTTTTTAAGCTTTCTTTTTCAAAACCAAATGCCTCAGCTAACTTATTATAATCACTTATTTTTATAACGCTTAATAATACATTACTGTTATACAGGGTATCTGGAATTTGTTTTATTGAATAAGCTACTTGTTTGAATTTAAACCCACCATTATTGAGTTCGCTTTCTATTTTTTTTAGATGCTCTTTTTCTAAAGGATTATTATTATAGGACTGATAAGAAAATGCAAAGGGACTATTCGATTCAGCCATAGATGAGTTACCTAATCCCATACAAGTTCCAACTGCAGTGAAGGCAACGGCAGATATAATAGTGACCATAAAAAACATTTTTGCATTATCTTTTAATTGATACACTAAATCTGAGATGGTGAGTATGTTTGTTTTCTTAAAGAAAATATTTTCCCTTTTCTTTAATGCACGTAACACATATACACTGAGCTGTGTAAATAAGAAGTACGTTCCAAGTACAACAAAGCTTACCCCTGTCGCCATCATGAATAATACATATTTCATATCCTTATATTGAATTGCATTAACACTATGGAATACACCCGTATATCCTAATCCAATACAAATAAGTGCGAATAAAGACAGCCAAAAGGATGCTTTGGGTTCAGGCTTTGGCTTTTCTTCTGCTTTTATTAAT
>NZ_JBHWYR010000075.1:0-21635 GCF_042728695.1 Bacillus sp. NPDC060175 | reverse complement strand
GTTATAAAGCAGGGGACTTTTTTTTATTTATATATAATAATTTTATTTTGTGAGGATTACTGTGTAAATAAGAAAATATTGCTCAAAGAATTTCTGTACATTTGAAAGGAGTGTAATGAGATAAGGTCTACTTATTTATTTTCGATAGAGCTTATAATTATGTTTATGTTATTAAATTTTAAAAAAAGAATTGACTTCTGTTTTAGTTGTAACTATTATAGTTACATAAAGGTTGTAACTAAAGTGGTTACAACTTATTCTGCTTTATGTAAAATACGGTTAGTATATTTATTTAAGGAAGGTGGCCCACACATTGTCGCTCAGTCTAGAAAGTCACTAAAAGATTAAAGGTAATGCATATTCCAAACTATAGTATTTTCTGCTTTGGGGCAATAATGTGTAGCGTTATCTTTTGTTAAAAATCTTAGTTGATTTTTTTGAAAGGGTTAGTTTTGGGGAAATATAGTAAGGTAGCTCATAAAAGAACAAGATATAAAAAAGATGTACTTATATAAACCAAAAAGTTAGCTGAGAATTTTAAGTGATAGCTGGACTGGTTAATAAAAATAAAGGTAGGAGATTTAAATGAAGACGAAACAAGATAATCTTATATACGTATGGGACGCATATTGTGGATGGTGCTATGGATTTTCAGAAAGTATTAAAGGATTTTACAAAGAACACACTGAAATGCCGTTAACAGTTTTATGTGGAGGATTATTTTTAGATGATTTACCAATAAAAAATTTCTCATATATAGAAGAGGGGAATAAAAGAATTAATCAACTTACAGGTGCAGAATTTGGTCCTTCATATCAAAAATTGGTGGAAGAAGGGACTTTTAAAATGAATTCGAAAGATGCTGCAATTGGCTTTTCAGCTTTACGCTCATTAGCACCAGACCGTTTGTTAGAATTCACTGCGGCTATGCAAAAAGCGTTTTATTATGAGGGACAAAGTCTAAGTGATCCTGAAACATATCGTAAGATTGCAATTGAGCTTGGTTTGAATCCTAAACAAGTATTAGAACGTTTAAACTCTCAAGAAACAATAATAGATGCCCAAAACGACTTAAATAAAGTTCGACAGCTTGGTATTAATAGTTATCCTTCTTTGCTTTTACAAAAGGATAATCAAATTATCCCTATTGGTGGCGGGGTAATGACGCCAGATAAAATCGAAGCACGTTTTAAAAATTTATATTAAAAATTTTTAAGTTAAAGTATAGAGCATTTAACGTGTTAAAAAAGGCTAGAAGTGGATGGACTTAAACCTTTTTATAACAGTCATAGTTTCAACTTATTTTTAAAAAGAGTCCAATTTTAATTTTTCTATAGACTATAGTAGCAAACATGTTAGCTTAAGCCAACGGACATTCATCTCTAGCCTATTTGCTGGTGCTATCACACTTTCAGGTAAATTGAAGAGGGAGCTTCTGGCGGAACAAGATAAAAATATGTTAACTATTTAATAACTTTAACAAAAGGAGAATAACATTCTATGTTTAAAACAATCGATACAAATCAAAAAGATGTGAAATTGACGGTGTTTAGTTCAGACGAAAAAAGTTTTATGGTCACTGCAACCTTAGTTGAGAAAGCGGGACATGCATTATTAATAAACTCAAAATTTACTCAATCTGATTCGAAAGAAATTGTTGAGTATCTGAAAAAAAACGACTTATCTCTAGATGAAATTTTTATTATTCATGGAGATCCAGACTACTACTTTGGATTAGAGAGTATTAAAGCTGCTTACCCAGAAGCCATAGCGTATGCTACAGAGTCTACTGTTGAACATATTGTTCATTCTGTCTTAGGTAAATTAAAAGTTTGGAAAGGCGCCCTAGGAGAAAACGCACCAAGCAACGTAGTATTACCTCAAGTGTTTAAAGAAAAAACGATTGATTTTCAGGGGTTAACATTTGAACTAGTAGGCTTAGATCATTACAGAACTAGCTTATTTAATAAAGAGCTAAAATTATTAATTGGTGGTATTGATGTATTTAACGAAATACATGTATTCTTAGCGGATACTAGCTCAAAAGCAGCAATGGAGGCATGGATTGAAAACTTGAAAGTATTACAAGCATTAAATGCCGACATAATTGTACCGAGCCATGGATCAATCGAAAAATCCTTAAATAATCAAGCACTTACTGCGACAATAGATTATCTAAGAACTGCAATTCAAGCTTCTGAAGAAAGTAAAACTTCAAAAGATTTTGTAGCGAAACTTGAAGCAGCATATCCAGGCTATGCAAATAAAGGGGTATTAGAATTAAGTGCAAAAGTTGTAACAAAAGAAATGCCTTGGGGTTAATGCTATGAATAAAAAATCTACAAGCAATAGGTGGTTTCCATGTAAAAGACCTGTCAAGGAGTACAGGGCTTTTACTAAGATAATCGGATAAGGGAACTCATGACTTTGTATTAATATAATAGTATGTATTTCTTAAAGAATATTTTTGCATATTTTACTGGAAATAGAGCACGATATTACTAAATCAATGGAGGTGTGTAAGAAATGCAAATTCACAAAAATAATAATTCAAACGAAATTTTGATAGCAGCTGCAGCAAGTGCTATTGAGCAAATGAAATATGAAATTGCTCAGGAATTCGGTGTTACACTTGGACCGGATTCAACAGCACGAGCAAATGGTTCAGTAGGCGGAGAGATTACGAAACGTTTAGTTCGTATGGCGCAAGAGCAGTTATCTGGTCAATATAAAGTTCATTAAGGGTGGTTTTTGCCCATCCCCTCGAAAAGGGGGAATAAGAAAAAAGCAAACTTCCCTTTTAAGAAGATTTGCTTTTTTCTAAGCTATATTCGTATTCTTTGACTTTTCTATATTTGCTATGGTAAGCACTTTTATAAATACAACGTATTTATTGATTAACAAAAATATAAAATCCTTTTTCCCATCGATCTTTGAGCCATTGCAATTCTTCTTTCATATTGGGAACGTATTCATTTGTTCGTTCCATCAATTTATAGGTTTCCACTAGTTCCAAACATCGATTTGGACTAGTAAGAGAATGTATAAAGAGCATATCACGTTTTGTTACCGAACCAAAAGAGATCCCTTCACGGCTCACCGATAATAACTCTTGAATTTCCTCTTGATCCATATTTGTTTTCTTTAGGTAATTATTCATATCAATGAATGTGGTGTAACTCCATTTCATATTGTCATAATCATTTTCTTGTAGGATCATTTCACGATAAGATTCCATATCATGTATGAGGAAATTACGAATCGCGTCTATAGAAAATTGCATGTACCAAACTTCCTTTACTGTATAGGGTATGTGTGAGTTTTGAGGTTCCTTTAAAAAAAGTATTCTCCTAATATGTAGGAAAATACTTTTTTACTTTACCATATATTTAAGTTCTTAGCAGGTTTTTACCCCGTTAAGAGTAAGCCTGTTTATGAAAAATAAAATTCTTTAAAAATGGAGAGCCGACACCATAAACCTGCATTATTAATGTAGAATTGTGATGTCGGCTCTATATTCACTAAAATGGCAAGTTAGTGAATAAATTATTCATATTTATTTAAAGCTTATTTTCGAGAGGAGGTTAAGCAATGAGGGCACCATATCAAGTATTGATATTTCCTTATATAAAAACTGACGATTCTATTCAATATGCCATTTTTAACCGAAGTGATTATGGTTATTGGCAAGGAATAGCTGGTGGTGGAGAAGATGGTGAGACTCCTATTGAATCAGCAAAACGGGAAGCGTTTGAAGAGGCTGGTATTATAAGAGAATGTCCATATATAACATTAGATTCTGTGTCTTCACTACCAGTAGAGGATGTAGTTGGAGGATTCCTTTGGGGAGAAGATGTTTATGTAATAAAAGAATTTTCTTTTGGAGTTAAAGTTCCTACAAAAAATATTTCATTATCTAAAGAACACTTCAATTATAAATGGTTATGCTTTGAGGAAGCAGTAACGCTTTTGAAATGGGATAGCAACAAAACAGCATTGTGGGAATTAAACAAAAGACTATTAAAACAATTAAAGTGTTAGTTAACAAAGACGTTAGTGGAACAAGAATTGAGCAATTTAAAAAAGCCTTGCTACACTTCATATTAAATAGACTAAACTAATAAGAGGATATTATGTTCAATATATGAGCATATATCCTCTTTTCTTATACATATTAGATTAGTTATACAGATATTAAAAATATAGTTTAATATGTATATAATATCCAGAAAAGTATGTGCACTTTAGGTGGAGGACGTAGCCCATAGCGGGAGGCGTAGTGAGGTCTTTAGACCGAGCGTTAATATGATTTTAAGGGGTGAGTGCTATGAAAGTACAAGAGGTTCTTATAGAGAATAACAACAAGAGATACATATTATTGGATCAAGAGGGATTCCTTGTAATGCCAGTTATGAAATATATAAAGTATTTAGATAGGACAGGAAAAAGCCCTAATACTCAAAAAACATATTGTTATTCCTTAAAACATTTTTTTACCTACTTAAAAGATACAAACAAAGATTATAAGTATATTAGGTTAGAAGATTTAGTAGAGTTTGTGGGGTGGTTAAGAAGTCCTTATGAGAGTTCAAAAGTCACTCCCCTTCAACAAGAGAAAGCAAAGCGAACGGAAAAAACAATTAACCTTACAATTACAGTTATAGCAAACTTCTATGACTACTTATTTCGAAACGAAGAAGTAAAAAATGACATGATGGAAAAGTTGATGAAACAAGTGTTTACAAGGGGAAACTCACGTTACAAAAGTTTCTTACACCATGTAAATCAGGACAAGCCATCAATCAGAAACATATTAAAATTAAAAGAACCACGCAAAAGAGTAGATACACTCACAAAAGAACAAGTACAACAAGTATTACAAGCAACAACAAATATACGAGACACTTTCTTGATTCAACTGTTATTTGAAACAGGATTGCGTATTGGAGAAGCTCTCGCTCTTTTTATGGAGGATTTTGTTTTTGATCATGCAAAGGGACATCGAATTCGTTTGATAGATCGTGGGGAATTAGAAAACGGCGCTATGTTAAAGACAGGTGAACGAGAAATTTATGTATCGCAGTCCTTAATGGATTTATATGATGATTACTTGTATGAAGTGCTTGATGAATTAGAATTGGATTCAAACTTTGTTTTTGTAAAACTGCGAGGAAAAGATGTAGGAAAACCAATGGAATATTGGAACGTAGAATCCCTATTTAAGCGTTTAAAAAAGAAAACAGGGATAAACCTACACCCTCACCTATTTCGCCATACACACGCTACAATTTACTATCAGAAAACAAAGGATATAAAACAAGTGCAAGAACGATTAGGACACTCTCAAATTCAAACAACAATGAACCTGTACCTACATCCTTCGGATGAAGATATACGAGAAGATTGGAATAAAGCACAATCCGAATTCAACCTAAAGGAAAATAACTGAAAGGAGTTACTGGATGAAGAAAATCAAGAATGTTCAGGTAAAAGAAATAGGCTTTCACGAAGGCTTACAAGTAGAACTTTCAACTTATCCCGAAAAAACAGTACATGAAGATGGTTCTGTTTCAATTAAACAAGTAAACAATCCCTACTTCTTAGTCAACGATAAATGGAACATTAACTTCTTAGGTGAAATTAAACAGTTCGAAGAAGTCGTGGAAAACTATAACTATTCAACTAAAAGTGTTCATTTTCGATTTAATAATCCTTCGATCAATTTAGAAGTGAAATATGTCTATTATCAGCAACTGTTTAATGATTTATGGACGATCAAAAACATATTTATGAATCAAAGCCCATTAAAAAGAATGACAGAGTTCTTGAATGAAAAATATCCCAAGCTATCATCTTTGTTGGATTTGGATATTGATAAAGCAGAACGTGAGTATTTGTTTTGGTTGAATGAAAATGGGGTGAATACTCAACGCTTAAAGAAAAGAGAAATCAGAAAAGATTCTATCTTAAAAACACCAGTAGCAAGTTTTTTGAGAAACGTTTATATTGCCCTATTCCAATCCACCGATAAACGTGAAGAATGGGAAAAAGACAAATGGGATGTTCGTATTTTAAATAAGAGGTACGGGGTTGATTACAATCAAAGTAGATCAGAATATTATCTTAATTTTACAACGATTGATAAAAAAGTTCGTGAACAAGTTAAAAAATACTGTAAACAACGGTTACTAAGTAAAAATAAATTCTCTTGGGGCTCAGCAATATATTATGTTAATTATCTGTCGAAGTTTTTTATGTTTATCTTTTCCAAAGAAACAACGTGGATGGATATAAAAACCTTAAAACGTTGTCATATTGAAGAGTACATTCAATATTTACATGAATACGCTAAAAGTAATATAAAAAGACGGAACTCGCATCCTGAACAATATGTAAATACTTCAATGACAATCTTACAAAAGTTTCTTGAAGATATTCAACGATATGAGTATGAAATGGCTCCCGAAACTCATGTAAGATTGTTGATCTTTTCTGGAGATAGACCTAAGCTAAGAAAAAAATCAATTGATCAGATTGATTACATCCCTGACTATGTTTTAGAGCAACTCTTTACTCATATTGATGACTTGCATAAAGATGTGACACCTGTTGTTTGGATTACGTTTAAAACAGGACTTAGAATTTCTGATGTATTAGGCTTAACCTCTGATTGCTTAGTAAAACTCAATGGTCAATACTCTATCGAAACGAATATTGAAAAAACCTATGTTCAAGGTCATCGAATTCCGATTGACAATGAATTAGCAGATATTCTTGCGGTTCTAATCGAGAAATCAAAAGAACTTAGCAATCAAGACAATAATCCCGAAGGGTATATTTTCGTTCGTTATCGGGGTCAAAGAAAAGGAAAACCATTTAGTCAGGTATTTGTTAGAGAACAATTAAATATATTGGCAAAACAAAAAAACATCACTGATGAAAATGGCAATCGGTTTCACTTCAAAGCCCACCAGTTCCGACACACTTACGGAGTAAAAATGTTAAATGGTGGTGCAGATATTCTGACGGTACAAGAGTTATTGGCTCATGCATCGCCCGAAATGACACTAAGATATGCCAAACTATTAGATAATACGAAAAGACAAGCGTTTGAATCAGTCATTAAACAAGGTGTTTTTAGTTTTGACTTAAACGGTGAAGTTCAAGAAATTAAAGCAGGAGAAGATATTCCAACAGACATATTGGATGCCTTATGGCAAGATCACAAGCTAAATGCGATGGACAACCCTTATGGAACGTGTCACGCTCGTTTGAACGGAAATTGTCCTCACATGGAAGCCCCACCTTGTCTAACTTGTGGTGATAACCAAACCCCATGTAGAGACTTATCGGTAGGTTTTTCAGAGTTAGATAAACAAAAGTATGAACTTCACGTTAAAACAACCACAAAGGCAATTGAAATAGCGAAACAACGAGGTCGAGAAGATATTGCGGAGAAGAATCAAAAGAATTTAAAACGTTATCAAAACATTTTAAATACCCTCCAAGAAGGAAATGTTATCTTTGGTAGACAAGATCGGATGAAAAGAAAGTTAGGTGTTAAAAATGGCTGAATATGACCGTTCTGAACATTTGAAAGCGATTCATGCCAAACGAAAAGAAAATACCTATCAGAGAGTAGATGAAGTAATAAAAAGGCTCATAAAAGCCAATGGGACTATAAACTTCAATAGTGTTTCTAAAGAAGCTGGTGTATCGAAAGCAACACTCTACAACAACAAGGATTTCCGTTCAAGAATTGAAACTCTAAGAAATCAACAATCACAAGTACCTACCCCGAAACAAGTAAAGCGAGAAATGAATGAAAGTAACAAGGATGCCTTGATTGCTTCCCTAAAAAGGAAAAATAAGAAATTAGAAGATGAAAACAAGAAATTAAGAGAACAACTGAAAGTAGCTTACGCAGATATTTATAAAAAGTTATAGTCAATAGGAGAACGTTGTTCTCCTTCTTCAACTATCGGGCCAGATTGTTGAATAACAGTCTTTTAAGAAATGTTATCTAACGACGCTTGTGCAAAAATAATATTGTTGTTTAATTTACAATAAAGTCATTTGAAAAATAATATTAGTTGTTTAAAAATCCTTATTCCACGAACGGAGCAGGTTAGTGGAAGCAATAGTAATTAGGTTTGACTGGGAAAATTGTCGATGATATTAAAAAAGACACCGAAGTGTCTTATGTTTTTCAAATTAAGCATACCGATAAATTGAAATTTAATTACTTAACATTATGTTTATCTTGGGAGCTAGGTATTTTATCGGTGAGTGTATACAAACCATGTAATGCTTGCTGTTAATAATGCTGACGAAATCAAAGCTGTAAGAACACTATATGTTTGCCAAATAAGCATCGTTGACCAATCGAAAGCACAGCACAGTATACCCAGGGCAATCGTAGCGATCAGGAAAATAACTGTTACGATTATTCTCTTTTTTGTCATTGGCTGCCGCTCATTCGTTTTCCTTCTGCGTAATCCTAAGAGAAATAGGAGAACGGCCAATAGGCAAAGAATAATAGTGATAGACGACAAAATGATATCCAAAAGCTGTGTGCCGCTTATTTCATATGACTGAGTTAGATTGCCGTCTAGTATATCTTTAACTTTTAGTACCAGGTTTATATTGGTATTTGCGCCGTTGCTCAGCAAGCAGACGGCTGTTCGTTCATTTAGCAGTATGACTACTTCGGTTCTGAAATTTGGATTGCCCCCAGTGTGTTCTATAATCGTTTGGTCGGCGTTTACCGACCAGCCTGCCGCATAATACATATCGTTGACAGCCGAAACAGACATATCACCCCTATGTGATTTTTCGATAACCGTGTGAAATATTTCGGGTATGTCCTGCACAATACCCATCTGTATGCCCATCCAACGCGCCATATCTTTTGTATTAGAAATGATGTAGCCTGCGGGCTTATTCCCAGCATAATCCGGAGCTTTAAATGGAGTTGTCATAAAAAAGGAAGAACGGTAGCCCTGTGCCAACTGTCCAGTGGCTTGAGCATCTTCTTTATAAACATACGTCTGGTGAAGGCCTAACGGCTGAAATACCTGTTCCCTCATAAAGTCTTCATAGCTTTGTCGCGACACAATCTCAATAACCAAACCCAATACGTCATAATTAACGGTTCCATAGTTATACTGTTCACCGGGAGGGAACGCCAATTCAGTATCTACGAGCATTTCCACAGTCTTTTGCAACATATCCGGTGTATTGCCTTGTGGAATACTTTGAGTATGCCTAAAATTTGTTAGACCACTGGTATGGTGAAGAAAGTTATTTAGTGTAAGGCTTTGCATATCAACAGGTTTCCCTTGATACTTTAACGTAAACCAAGGTAAATATTTTTGGACAGGGTCAGTCATTGAGAGCAGCCCTTGCTCTTCCAATAGCATAATACCCATACCAGTAAAAGCTTTACTGACCGAGGCTAACTCATAGAGTGTATTTTCACTTGCAGACAACCCCTTTTCACGGTCAGCATACCCTGAAGAAAAGTAGAACACTTCATCATCAGCAAGTATTGAGATTGACATTCCCGGCACACCTGATATACGAGAGGCATCATCTAGCAACGCTTGTATTGCCGCAGATTTCGAATCAGACAACGCATAACTTTGTGTTGCGAATCCTGAGATTAATATAAATATCGTTAATACAAAAACAATAATCTTTTTCATAAACTCTCCTTTTTGAAAAATTATAATAGAATAATATAAATAACCTACTTTTACAACTACTAAACTAAATTTTAATTTATCTTTCTATTCACCTATATAATATCAAGTAATTGTGAAAAGTTACACTTAACGAACAGATGCGTTAGTTCAATAAGAAAAACGATCTTCAACAATCATGGCGCGATTGTTGAACAACAATTAAAAGGGCGATACATATTACACATGACTAATATGTATCGCCCTTTATTTTTTATGACTTTTTACGATTTAGGTCTTGATAATTTTATTGTAGCAAGGCTTTTATTTTTCTTAGCGTCGTTTTTTTAAAACCAAATAGGGATCAAATCCATTTATTGGTTCATCTAAGCGTACGAAATCCGCGAAATGTTGGTGCTACCCCATACCCATCAAGCTAAGATTTTATAGTACCCCCAGAACGAAAATTTGTACTAACTTGTAACAAAAAAGCTTATTTTTTCGTTTTGGGGTATTTGCTTTTCTTAGCTTGATGGTGATGTGGTGATGGGGTCACCATATCAAAAAAAGAAAATTGTACGTTATGACTATTTTTTCAGCTAAATAAGGACTATTCGGGACATTTGGAGCTGGAAAATCAACTCTTATATAAAAATTTAATTGCCGATACTCATTCGCAAATAGAAAAAACGAATTGTTGTTTATAAAGGTATACCTTTACGTACATTTTTATTTTCATAAATCTAAAGATAAAAAGAATCCTTGATACATCTGTAAAAGCGTATCAAAAGGTACACTTTGTGGTTCAATTTTCATTACTATGTATTCAAATATGTAGTGAGTTCTTGATGTGTCTGTAAAAGTATACCTTTCGGTTTATTCGGGGGGTTTTTAAAGTTTGTTAAATTAATCTGTTTTTTCTGAATTGATTTATTTTTATTCAGGATTTCCAATTCAAGCATAGACTATGAATCTAGTTTAGAAGTTAAGACTAGATTAGAATTATTATTGTCGGGAGTTTTAAGGTATAAACAAATAATAGCATTAGTTGAGATGAAATCTCGTTGTTAGAATGGATTATGTCAGACGTTACGATATAGGTTGAAACACTTCCAAAAAAGTTAAAAATATCTATTGATATCTATCCTGATGCAATTATTATAAAAGATAACCAATGCACAAGTGATACTCAAGGGGGAGCGAATATGAAGAATATAACAGAAGATGAAAGGAGCATTATTGAAGAAAAATGGAAAATTACCAAAGAGAATTCAAGGAGTATCTATTTTCACTTTACAGCTAGGAGGAACGAAACTAAGTTTCGATTTGTCAAAAAAATCACTTTAGGAGATGTATATATATGGCAATAAAAAACAAGCGTAATGACATTAATAATACCCTATTGGATCATGCAAAGAAAGAGGAACGGATTGATTCAAGCTCGGTTATTAGTTTACTTGATGTTTTGAAGGAGAATTTAAGTGAAAGAGAAGTGACAGTTGATACTGAGGTTGTTTCAAAAGTATTAGAAGGATATGCGCTTACAGTTGTGAATTTGAAAAGTGAAAATATGAAAATGAAAATGGAATATAGAGATCGGATTATAGAAATAATTGAAGGTAACATAAATAGTATAGTATATGGATTCGAAAAAGGGGTTAATAATAAATTTGTGGAAAGGACAGAAAACTTACCGTATGAAGAATTAAAAGAGGAATATTCTAGATTAACAGAGGCTATGAACGATATTAAGAGACATAAGGATATATTTATGCCGGATGAACATAAACATTTGGATAAATGTTTAGAAGAATACAAGGATAAACTAGAGTATATTCATTTTTTAATGTTGAAGTGTATTCATTATGGGGAAGTAATTAATGTAATTGAGTGTAAATGGAAAAGGGGATTTTAATTAGTGTTATAACAGCATACATCTTATGGAGGGGGTACAGCCAACGTACTAACATAAAACCCACGCTAAGGAAAAGAAAGCTTGATATAAAAGGGTTTCTAGCGTAACAAAAAGGATTGTGATAAATAATGTTACGAATTATTTTTTATACAGTATTTTGTTACAGCTAAATTGGCTAAATAAAGGCTAACGCTTATTGAAACCAATGTTGTAACAAAAACGTTCATTTTAGTTACAATCCTTAACGTACAAAAATCAAAGTTTTTACTTCCCAAAAATGTCTTAACGTGGGTTTTATGTCATTTGGTTGGCGGGACCCCATAGCCATCAAGCTAAGATTAAGTAAAATTCCGTTCAACTAGATTTTTTCTGTTTTCTAAAGAAGTGATATCAGCTATCTCAAAATCTGCATACCAAATAAACCCTATCGGGTTTCAATTTTTTGGATTACGCTACATGATTGTGAGACATAGAAAAGTTGTATACGACGCCTAATATATCAAAGACTGTTTTCTTCTCATACCTATGGGATTTTCGTCAGTTTTTCTGTAAGAGATTGAACAGACGTAACAATATCTTTGTTAATTCTTGGGTGTCTTTTTGTAAAGAATGATGAATAAGTGGAAAATAATCTTTTATGATATAAATCGCTTTATATTCGCTTAATTCTCGTTTCTTCTTGATGAGGAGTAATTGGCGCATTTGAAACATGGTAGAAGAACAAAGAAGGATACTTATTAATTGTCCGTATAAGTGACATTCTAGTCGTTCTAATTTTACAGAATTACATTGATGAATACGAAAAAATGATTTCCATGTTTTAAATACAAGTTCAATTTGCCATCGTAAGGAGTAAAAATCGTATACTTGTTCCTTTGGTAGATATTCCAAAGGAATATTTGTAATGTAAAAGTTAATTGCACTAAGCCGTTTACTGCGTTCTTTATAGGTAATTTGCTTCTTATGTTCTTTAGATGCTAAATCCTTTTGTCTACGCTTCATTTGCGTTTCAGTTAATTTATACAGAATTAGTCTTGCAGGAAGCTTTTGATACATTCCAATATAGATTTCAGGAATTTCATATGTTTCACCTGACTGTAATTGGTCAATAAATCGCTCCATATCTAATTGGATGTACTCAGAGTGCTTTTTTATGGTTCCATTTTGAAAGTATTCAGGTTCTTTATTCTTCTGATATATACGTGTATTGAGCTTTAATCGTGAAATAAAATAAGCACCACACTCGCTTATAGTATGTAAATCTTTTAAGTCGAAATATCCTAAATCACGTATACATACATCGTTCGGTTGAAGGGATGTTAAACAAGTAGAAGCATAAGTTTTATCATTATGCTTTCCCGACCCTACATGAACATGAAGAAATTGACCACTTAGTAAATCATACTCTAGTTGAATTTTTACGCCAGCATTTTGACCGCTACCACCTGAACCTTGATATGTAGAAGTGAATTTATCCGGAATCTGAAAATGTGTAGATTCCAATATGTGGATACGTCGAAAATAGTTTGTATACAAAGTTGGAATCTTGCTAGAAGAACAAAATTGTTGGTGAAGTAAATGTGCTAAGAGTTGTTGTAAAAACTGAACAGCCTGAGAATTAAAGCGTTGATTGAGTCCTTCTGGACTCATAGAAATGCCTGTGTTAGCTTCTAATCGACTACATAATTGTGTTAATGAAGTATGAGCTATATTTTGGCTCAGCCAAACACATAAAGCCACTAAATCTTCTGCACGATATTTGCTTCTTCGTTGAACAAACCCTACTTCTTTAGCTAAATGTTCTAAAGCATGCGATGACAGGTTCTGTTGCAAAGTTTGAAAAAGCATAAACAGGTTGGTAAATGAGGAACAATGTTTAGGAAGTAGCTAGTAATTGTTGAAGTTCATTGTACGTTGAAAAGGCGGAGTCTCTTTGAAGACTTCGCCTTTGTTTATATAGGGCATGAATGGTCTCGATACCTTTTATCGTACGTGAAGCATGACGAAGATTTTGAAATCCTGCGGATTTGGCAAAACGTCTTTTTACATGCCTATGATCCTGTTCAATAAGATTGTTTAAATGTTTGATTGTACAATGGATTGTCTTTTGATAAAATCCTTGTTTTCTTAATTTGTTAAATGCACAAAGTAATGCCGGCGCTTTGTCTGTAGTGAGAACCGTTGGTTCTCCAAAATGTTTTACTAATCTTTTCATGAAGGCATAGGCAGCCTGATGATCCCGTTTTTTACGAAGTTGAATATCCAATGTGTGGCCATCTTTATCAATTGCACGATAGAGATAACGCCACTCTCCCTTAATTTTGATATAAGTCTCATCCAAATGCCAAGATAATCGTGCGGATTTATTTTTCACTTTCCAAATTTGATAGATGAGATTGCCATATTCATGAACCCATCGCATGATGGTTGTTGGGTGAACTGAAATACCACGTTCTTTCAGGATTTCAGAGACATCGCGATAACTTAAAGAAAAACGGCAGTAGTAGCCGACAGCTACTAAAATAATCTCTTTCTTGAATTGCTTTCCTTTAAAATATCTCATGCCTGATTCTCCTAAATCCTGTTTTCTAGAGTGTAGCTTCATGTAGAAAACTTTGCAACAGAACCAGCTTACGGATGGGTTACATCACCTCGGTAAATTGGCTCAGGAAAAGGGGCTACATATTGTATACCATCATCATATGGGAACGGGTGTTCAAACAACGGCAGAAATTGAAAAGTTAATGGATATGACTGATCCAGAGCTTGTATCCCTGCTTTTTGATACAGGTCATCTTGTTTTTTCAGGAGAAGAGCCGCTTTATATTTTGAAAAAATATTTACCTCGTATTAAACACGTACATTTAAAAGATATTCGCCAGGAAGTAGTAGATGCTGTAAAGGAAAACGAATTAAGCTTCTTACAGGCAGTGAAGAATGGGGCATTTACAGTTCCCGGGGATGGCGTAATTGTATTTGATGAAGTGTTTACTATCCTTGCAAACTCTGATTATAAAGGGTGGTTTGTGGTAGAAGCAGAGCAAGACCCAGCTTTAGCGAATCCTTTTGAATACGCATTAAAAGCCCGGAAATTTATACAAGAAAAAGCAGGTCTTTAATTTACCATTGTGAGATTACAAGTTTCAATGACTATTAAAAAATAGGGGAAACTCGGAGTTTAGTTAGCTGACAAAGGTAGAGAATTATAGAGGAGTCATTAAATAAAAAGGGGGAGAAGTCATGTTAGGAAAATTAGGTGAATTAAAAGAAGGGTATAATGTATTAACAGAAATGAACGGTCAATACAGTGATATGTTAATGGATATAGGCATATATAAGATGTCTAATGAAAAAGAAGAGCTGTTATTAGATAGTAAGAATGAAACGGCAATTCTTTTACTAGAAGGGAAAATACGTTTAGAGTGGGAAGGAAATGTAGAAGTTATTCAAAGACAGTCTGTTTTTGAAGAAAATCCTTGGTGTTTACATGTGGCGAAAAATGTAAAGGTTATAATTACTGCTCTTTTAGACAGTGAAGTGCTTGTTCAAAAAACGGATAATGACGAAGAATTTGCGTCCAAGTTGTATACTCCAAATGAGTGTCAAAGTGTTGTAGCTGGAGAAGGATTATGGGAGGGGACAGCGCAGCGCGTTATTCGCACGATTTTTGACTATAACAATGCAGCATATTCTAATATGGTAGTAGGAGAAGTTATTTCTTATCCAGGACGATGGTCCAGTTATCCACCGCATCACCATGATCAGCCAGAGGTATATTATTATCGCTTTAACAAGCCACAGGGATTTGGATGTGCAATGGTTGGTGAGGATGCTTATCGCGTTGTACATAATAGCTTTGTTACAATTCCGGGTGAGCTAGATCACCCACAAGCAACGGCGCCTGGATATGCAATGTATTTTTGTTGGATGATTCGACATCTTGAGAATAACCCATGGAATGATCGTATCATGGAGGAAGACCACAAGTGGTTATTAGAACCAAACGCGAAAATTTGGCCAGAAAAAGAATAGATGAAATTAAGGGTTTTGGTGCAAAAACGATGTTACTTGCAATTGTTTTTGCCCAGAACCACCAACTTTTTTGTGAATTTAGGCAGGTTCTTATGTGAGGTAGCATAAGAGCCTATTTGCATGTTCTACCTTTTTTTATGTACAATAAGGATAAGAGATAATATAGACAGGGAGAGGAAACCCATGTCCACTAAATTAGTAAATTTACGCATTGATTTTGCTTTTAAACAGTTATTTGGGACGAAAGGAAATGAGGAAATTTTAACAGGTTTCTTAAATGCAATTCTAGAGGAATCTTTAAAGGCACCAATTACATCGCTACAAATAGATGATCCGCATCTCCATAAATCTTATGAAGATGATAAGTTATCGATTTTAGACCTTTTAGCAACACTAGATAATGGGACACAAGTAAATATAGAAATTCAGCTTCGAAATACACATGATATGGTGAAGCGATCTTTATATTATTGGAGTAAACTTTATACATCCCAAATGCAAGAAGGGATGCCATATCGCTCACTTCGAAAAACAATTACAATTAACTTACTAGACTTTATTTTGTTTTCTCAGGATGATGCATTTCATACCATCGGACAATTATGGAATACAAAAATGCAGAAACTATTAAGTGACGACATTGAAATCCATTTTGTAGAGATACCGAAATTGGTAAAACAATGGCGTGAAGAAAAAGTAAACCCGTGGGAAAATACATTTGTTCGTTGGATGTTATTATTACCGGCACATGAAGATGAACATTTAACTCAAATATTGGAGGAGATTGCAATGAATCAAGATCCAATTTTACAAAAGGCAATGAATAAATGGGAAAATATGAGCCATGATTCTTCTTTCCGAACAGCATATGAAGCTCGAGAGAAATTACTTCTAGATGAACAAGCTAAGCTAGCACATGCAGAACAAGAGGGTATGGAAAAAGGCATTGAGCAAGGTAAGATGCAAATGATTCGAGGGATGCATGAAATTGGTGTACCGCTTGAAACTATTGCAAAAGCAAGTAAGTTAAGTGTGGAGAAAATAGAACGTATTTTGAAATTAAAGTAAAAATATATAAACATACAGAACTTATGTTAAATCCAAATTTGTATTCTATTCATGAGCAAACATATAGAAGAAAGTAGACGCTCATTATCGTAGTACGTCTAATCGAAAAGCATTGCTTAAGATTTTGGCAGTGCTTTTTCCAAATTCGCAGGATTTCAAAGTATTCGTTATGCTTCACGTAAGATAAAAGGAATCGAAACCGTTCATGCTCTATATAAACAAAGGCGAAGACATCAAACAGACTCCGCCTTTTCAGTGTATTATGAATTGCAACAATTACTAGAAGTTTCTTATCTTTTCTATTCAAATGTTCCCTTCACTATCGGAACTTTATTTTCTACCATAAACTTGCCTTTTGCAATGACGCTGTGAATATCCAACGTTTCTTTTTCCAACAATACGATGTCAGCATCCTTCCCGGTTTGGATACAGCCCTTACTTGAAAGCTTCAGCAATTGTGCGGGATTCGTAGTAATGACTTCCAGTGCCGTTTCTAACGGAATACCTTCCACTAAAACAGATTCTCGTACTTCGTGAAATAGCGAAGATACTTTTCCGACTTGAAGGCCTGCATACTCCCCTTTGTTGTCAAAGAAGGGGAGGCTGGCCTGTCCATCTGAGGAGAAGGTAATATGTCCGACTGGGACCCCATCTTCAAGCATAATACGTAATGCCTCACTGCATTTCACTTCTCCGTCCTCCAAAAATTGAGGAGTAGTACTTGTGGTAAAGTCTATGTAACCGCCTCGTTTTGCGTAATCAATACCCGCTCTGAATAATTCTTCGTTTCGGTTTATATGTGTTGGATGGAAGTGCCGAATCGGAATGTTGGTTTTATCAGCAATTTCATGCAACAATGAAAGTTTTCCCTCTCCGTCCCCTACATGAACTTCTAATATGCCAGCTTTTCCTGACAGAATACCGCCATTGCGTGCGGCAGTGGCGACTTTAACTATTTCCTCAAATGTAGGTTCTGATGATCTATGGTCGGAGATAGCAATCTCTCCAACACCGATAATTTTGTCAATTAAAATAATATCATCTTCGATTTTTCCCGTCAGCGTTTTTACAGGCACTTGATAGGAGCCTGTGTGAATGAAACAAGAAACTCCCTCTTCTTCAAGTGCCCGCGCTTTGGCAAGCAGACTTTCCATTTTACATGTTGTCCCATCAGTACCGAGTAAACCGACTAGTGTTGTAATACCTGCAGTTGTAATATCAGTGAGCATCAGCTCAGGTGTGCGGGTTTTGAATCCGCCTTCTCCGCCTCCGCCTGGATATTTTAGAAAGTGAAGGATTTGTCGTAAAAGGCAGAGGGCGGGCCGGTACAAAGTTCACTGATGCCGGAATAGAGTATTTGTATTTTCTTAAGTCAAAGTCTGCTGTGTATTGCTAAAGAAATCATTCCTATATTTTGATTGTGAAAGGAAAAGATATAATTAGCCATTACTAAAAGGGATAATACTAACATATAAATTTTTTTATAGTCGTATTACAAAAAAGCGCTATTCTTTCTGGAGAATCAAAGGAAAGGATGGCGTTTTTTTAGGTATTGGGCCATGAAAGATGGTTGATATTAAGCCATCTTTTATTTTTTATTATGAAAATGAAATTTGAAATCATAATTTTCAATCCATAATTAGCTGTAGAGACAAATGAATTTCACGTATCGTATTTTATATTAATAAGAAAAATTCAGTAATACTGGGATTTTAAGTGATTCAATTATCTTTATTCCCCATAATAATAACGATTTTGTGTATATAAGGGGCGTAAAACATTTAAAGTAGAGAGACATGTATGATGAGCCCTATATTATAATTATATGTGTTATGAAATCTATATCTAAAAAGGAGTGATTTTTAATATGTACAAGCTTAAAACAAAAGAAACTAACAATAGTGTAATTGAATTTATTGAAAGTGTTGAAAATCTTAAAAAACGAGAAAACGCGTATCAATTATTAGATATATTTACTGAAACAACAGGCTATACAGCAAAAATGTGGGGACCAAGCATTATCGGCTTTGGTACATACCATTATAAATATGCATCTGGTCATGAAGGAGATGCTCCATTAGTAGGCTTTTCCCCAAGAAAAGCTAAAATTAGTCTATATTTTGCAGCTGGTGATCCTAAGCGAGAGGAACTATTAAAAAGCTTTGGAAAATACACCTCTGGAAAATCGTGTGTTTATATTAATAAAATAGCAGACATTGATAGTAATGTTCTAAAAGCACTAATCAAACAATCTGTAAGTTTTTTGAAGGAAACGTATCGAAATCATTAATGAAATTTATTATTTTCCTAAAATGACCCTTCATACTCAGAATCGTTTACGTATTCCTTTTAGGCTCAGGTATCAATGTAAAAAGACGATAAAAATATTATGTTGACAAGATAAGGTATCACAAACTTTTAACGAATTATCCTTCCTCAAGAGTGTGAAGGGCAATGGCCCAACGGTGGAGGGGAGATGAATTTCGGTTTGGCATAGCCAAAAAATATTTGATTTTGCGTATATTTGTGCGCATTTAGTATAGCAAAGATTTTTCAAGAATTTTGTGGATTTCATAGAAAACAAACGGAATATCAAGTAAAATATTATGTATTGTTTTATACATTTCAAAAGTTATTTTGATGATATTTTTGTAAGTGTATGAGTGGAAGTATCATCATGTATAGTATGGTTGAAATGGCAAAAGAGAACTATTTCAGTTCCTATCATTCTCTTTGATAATTGTTTGAAATACTTTTAAATATTGATATATCTAGGAGAATTCAGAGATTTCGATTGATTATATGCAATGAAAAATGAAGGTGTTATTTTTAGGTTTCTAACTATTATGATTCACATTAAAAGAAGTGCAAGGAGGAAGGTATATCTACTAAAATAGCGAGATATACCAAATTAAACATGAGTATTAGATTTAGTAAAAAAGTAGTAGTATTAACAGCCGGACTAACCGTATTATCCTCACCGATGGTATCGATTGCAGAAGAACAACAATCAGTAAATAACCATCAATCCATAAGTGTTCAAGAACAAGCTGGAACAGCCCCACTTCAAGTATTAGACGAACAAGCTTTAAAAAGTATTGAAGAGAGTTTTGAAGGAGTAGACGGACGTGGTGGAGGTACTGTCGATAATAAGAAAGTGGACAGTCTTCAAAGTTCAGAAGGTATTTATGAAGAAACGGGTACATTAACGATCCCTAACAATTCAAATAGAACAAAACGTAGTCTTTCTTTCTCAGCACCTAAAGTTTCTAGTACTATAAATGGTGTTCCATTTACTGAATGGATTGTTCCAGAAGGAAACGATAATATTCGCCCTCAAAACCATATGATTCCAAAGTATATTACAATTCATGAAACTGATAATAAAAGTGTAGGAGCAGGGGCTAAAAACCACGCTCAATATTTATATAACCAAGCAGTAGGAAACACAGACCGGGCTGCATCATGGCACTTTACAGTAGATGATAAAGAGATTTATCAACACTTACCATTAAACGAGAACGGATGGCACGCAGGAGACGGTGATGGTTCAGGTAATAGAGAATCTATTGCAATTGAAATCGCAGTTAACAGCGATGGTGACTACAATAAGGCAGTGGATAACGCCAAGAAACTTGCAGCTTATTTAATGAAAGAAACAAGTGTACCATTAAATAATATTGTAAAACACCAAAAATGGAGTGGTAAAAACTGTCCTGCTATTATGATTAATAGTGGGCAATGGGTTCCATTCGTAAATGGCGTTGAAGGATATTATAATAAATTTTATCAACCAACAGACGATATAACAGGAGGTTGGTATGAGTCAGCTATTCGTGATTTGAATAGAAGAGGTATTATGGTAGGAGAAGGAAACGGTATTTTTGCACCTAATAGATCCGTAACAAGAGCTGAGTTTGCTCAATTAATCTCTAAGTCTCTAAGTCTTCCAGCTGGAGAAGCAACGTTTAAAGACTTAAATGATGCAAATCCAACTTTACGAGATGGTATTAAGCGTACTGCAAGTGTAGGCATCATTTCTGGTAGAGGAGACGGTTATTTTGACCCTAACACACCTATTACAAGGGAAGAAGCAGCAATTATTGTAAATAGAGCTTTACAGTATAAAGGAATAAATGGACCATTGGCAAACTTACCATTTGCAGATAAAGATCAAATTATCTATAAAGAAGCTGTACAAAGATTATACGGCTTAGGTATTGTAAAAGGTATGGGGGATAATCTGTATGTCCCTAAAGGAACAACAACTCGTGGTGAAACAGCAGTATTCATTTTAAACATGCTTCAAGTAATTGAAACTGGTAGTGTTCAAAAAGGAATTGGTACGGCTGAAATTAATGGCATTGGGGTAAATGTTCGAAGCGGGGCAGGAGCTGGCTACCTTGTTGTTAGAAAAGCAAGCAAAGGTGAAAAAGTTACAGTATACGAAGAAAAGAATGGTTGGTTAAGAATTGGTACAGATGAGTGGATTTATAATGAACCTAGTTACATCGTCTATAAGAAGGATGGAAATTAAATCATACACCCGGCATTTCTTTTATTCTCAGGCAATGGAGAGCATTTTCCCCATTGCCTGTTTTTGTGTTTCAGCCTTTTTAATGGTTATATAGAGATTTGAAATGAAGTTGCATACATGTATTCAGTGGTTCTGGTGCAAAGATTGTATTTATTTGAAAGAGGTATATAGACTCCTAATGGAATCTATTCTTATGCAGACATTCCGAATAGTTGATGAATAAACTTCACTTCATTTTGGACAGACTTGTTAGGGTAGCGCCACATCACAATTTAGCTAGGAAAAGCAAATACCCCGAAACAAGAAAATTGGCATCTCCAGGAAAAAGCTTAACTTTTTGTTTTAGGGTGTTATACAATTCTTAAGTTGAACAATTTAAGCAGCGTAGAAAGGTTTAATT
>NZ_JBHWYR010000074.1:0-21873 GCF_042728695.1 Bacillus sp. NPDC060175 | reverse complement strand
TTTAGATATTATATCCCCACTTTTTTTAAATAGCAAACTATTTTTTTACTTTGCTACAATATTAAAATACTTATTACAATTCCCTTCTAAAACTTACAAATACATGCAAAATAGACTACTGGATTATTTTTCAAATTGTAGTATACTTATTAATTATTTTGATTTTTCCAATAAAACACCAAAGGTGACACAATGTTCTATATAAAACAACTACTACATTTCACTTACGAACAAGCATTATCTTGCTTATTCCCAGTCGTCATTTTTTTAACACTAGCCCTTTCAAAAATCATTTCAATTCCAGGATTATATCGCTATGATTTCATACTCATCGTTTGTCTTCTTATGCAATGGATTATGTACAAAACAGGTCTTGAAACAAAAGATGAACTGAAAGTAATTACTGTTTTCCACCTCATTGGCCTTTTACTAGAAATATATAAAGTACATTTCGGTTCATGGAGTTATCCTGAAGAGGCTTATTCAAAAGTTTTCGGAGTTCCGCTTTACAGCGGTTTTATCTATGCGAGTGTCGCAAGTTACATATGCCAAGCGTGGAGAAGATTGCATTTACAAATGTATAATTGGCCGAAAGCTATTTTTGCAGTACCATTAGGCGCTATGATTTACTTCAATTTTTTCACACATCATTTTCTATACGATTTTAGATGGATATTAACTTTACTTTTATACATTGTTTTCTTTCGCATATTTGTGGAGTTTTCCTTACAAGGAGTTACATATAAAATGCCGCTTGTACTCTCATTTTTCCTTATCGGATTCTTTATTTGGATTGCAGAGAACATCGCAACATTTTTCGGAGCATGGCAATATCCAAATCAACGAGAAGCATGGAACCTCGTTCATCTTAGCAAAATTAGCTCATGGTTTTTACTCGTTGTTATTAGCATTATGATTGTTACACAGCTCAAACATTTGAAGGAGTCGAAAAAATAATGCTGATTACGTAAAAAAAATAGGAATCACTTCACCTTCTCTATTTGCTAAATAAAAAAAACGAAATCCATCTAGGATTTCGTTTTTCTACTAAAGAACTTTTATAAGACGTTCCATCGCCTTCATTTGCCCAATATGATCCGCTTCATGATACAGCATCATACCGTAAAGCTCCCCTACTGTTTCCAATCCTAAGAATGGCTCTGGAAGTTTATTTTCAAATGCTTCTGCTGGAATTTTATGAATGCGCTCTGCTTGCTCTTGTAACTGAGACTTTAACACTTCTAATGATGGTCCTTCTGTTTCCCATTTAGATGGTCTTGATCCATATCCAAACATACTTGGATATTCACTTGGTAAATGTTTAAATTCTCTTCCAAACATGAAAGTCTCTGCTGCAGATAACACGTGACCGATATGCCAGCGGATTGTGTTATTAAAGCCATCCGGCTGCTTATCCGCAGTTTTGTCATCTAACGTTTCCATAAATTTAAGTAATGCTCCACGCGTTATTTCAAATTGTTTTAAACCAACTATTCTATTCATTTTATCGTCCCCTTTTTTATGTACAATTTATTATGAACTAAGAATGTTAAACTTATTAAAGTTTCACCTTGTTTAATCTATCAGAAACAATTAAGAAAAACATCTAATATGCTTAACGTACTTCGGCAATATGTCTTTTTAAAAAGGTACAACCCTCGTAAATATAGAATTACTTACAGCGCAAATATTTTAGTAAACAAAAAAGGAGTGTAATTACGTGTTAGATATTTTAAAACAACAATATAATCTTATTAGTTCTACAAGAGAAACTCTATTTACATTTTTAGAGGAAATCCCATTAGAAAAATTACACAGCACAGTTCCTAACTTCGGAAGCGGTAGCATTATAAAAACCCATATTCATATAGCCGATTGCTATCGATACTGGCTCGGATCATTCGCATTTAACCAAAAACGAGCAGATTTTTCATTTGCTAGCGATTATGAAATTGAACATGCAGATGTCGCAAAAGTCCGTGCCAGGTTTAAGTTAGTAGATGAAACTGTACAACGCTTTTTAGATGAATACAATGACCGCTGGCTCGAAAATATAGCAAATGAAGTAAAATGGCAAAAAAAACCTTGGAGCACAACTCCGCTATGGCTTTTAACTCATACGGAGACACATGAATTTCATCATAAAGGACAAATCGTATCTATGGCTCGTCACCTTGGATATACTCCTCCTGATACAGACCTTAGTTAATTCAATTGTTCTAACAAATGAATTACTATAACTGTCGTTAGCATTGTTTATGTATACGGAAAGGCTCTTCATTCTTTTTGATGTTGTTTATAGTTTTGCAAATTTTTTTGCGGCACAAACTTGTATTATATCTTAATTATGTTTGTGTCGTGTTCTTATTAATTAGTTTCATATCCATAAAAAATATATTAATATGTTTCCTTTTATTATTTCAGTTACCTAATCAATAAGAGGTTCTTTCTTTTTATTATAACTTTATACACGATAAATACGAAAATTCCGAAAATAAAAGTTGAAAATGCTGGTAACACTTTATCATTTGGCACGTACACACTCCAAAAAGAATTAAGAAGCGCATGAAAAATTAGACACATAAAAATACTTTTAGTTGCGTTAATAATTGTAGTTAATAAGAAAGATACGGCAATTGTCGTAATTATAAAGGCTATAAAATCCCTTTGAGTTTGATTCGTACCTGGAATAAACCATAACGGCCAGTGCCAAATAGCCCATATAACGCTCACAATAACCGTACTAAAAAATGCCGAAAACCTTTTCTGAAGGGCAGGTTGTAAGAACCCTCTCCATCCGATTTCTTCAAGACCGCCACCAATAATCATTATTGGAAAACTAAGTAATGCCACGTATAATGGTTTTTGCATCGTTGCTCCACCAAATATCGTTGGAAGATAACAGCTAATAAAAGCTAGAACAACGATTAGAACATACCATACAAAGTAATGCCTAGGATTAACAATATTTTTAATAAACACTCTGAACTCTTCTTTTGATCCATATTTTTTCTTTAAACTAATTGCAATGATTGATGGCATGATCCCTCCGAAAACAAATAATATCATCGCTAACGGTGTACCAAATGTCGTAATGTTTAATTTTATTAAGCTAATTAATAGCCCCCATAGTATCCATGTAAATATAAAAGTGCGTATTACATATCGTTTAATCTCATTCCCCATTTACTTGCCTCCTTTATTTTAATTAGAGCATAAATTTAGAGATATGAAAATCACTTATGCTAAATTATTCCAAAACATTAAAGGAACCTCCCTACTCTATCAGGCTTTTCTGGATAGGCCGACTCCTACCTACTTTGCTTCGGTCAAGGTTCGAAGTTGGAGTCTCACTATCCGTTAATACGGGATAAACAAACAAAAAGAGCATGTTTTGAGAACCAATCAAAACATGCTCTTGTAAAGTGACAATAACGTTATTTAATTCTTGTTTAACTACGGTGCAAATTAGTGGTACATGCTTATCTCCCACTAAAAATATCTATAAAAACTCATGTTCATTTAAAAGTGGAATGAAAAACAATAATAATGATATTAGCAAAAAGTTTAATGATGTATTTTGTTGTGTATAAAACTTTTATTATTTATTTTAGGTATACCATACCATGATAATATTCATGTAACATCGAAGTAAGATTCATATTTTTCAAACAATACATAAAATAAAACTTTTCTTCAATGTAGATCAAAAATATTTATATGCTCTATTACCAACCTTAAGGAGAAAATTATAATGAAATTAGAGAGTGAAAAAATTTATTTAAGGCCTCTTCGCGAACTAGATGCGTCCATTATATTAGAAAGTACAATGGATACAGAAATACGCTATATGACTGGAACCAAGCCTACTTTTTCATTAGAGCAAATTAAGACACATATAGATAATGTAAATAATGATTCAAGCCGCTATGATTTCGCTATTTGTTTACAAAGCAATGACGAAATGATTGGAGAGTTGTCGATTTTAGATATCGATGAGGAGAACAAAAGAGCAGGCTTCAGAATATCGATACTTTCTATGTCATTAACAGGAAAAGGCTATGGAACTGAAGCTATTAAAATAGTTTTAAGTTTTGTTTTTGAACAACTATCATTAAATCGTTTACAGTTAGAAGTGTTTAGCCATAATTTACGCGGAATTAGAGCTTATGAAAAAGTTGGGTTTGCAAAAGAAGGAACCTTACGTCAATCCTTATTTTATAACGATAAATACTCGGATGAAATTATTATGGCAATACTTAAAAGTGATTATAAAAATATGCTATAAAGAACCGATACTTGTTTCATTCAAGCATCGGTTCTCTCTATACAAAAATGCTAATTTCCTTTCATTTGAAGCAAATATTTCTCCACTTAATCCCTTGCAAAAAACTCCCGCGTTACCTCAATAAATTGCTGTAACGGCGCTGTCATCCATTTATCTTTATGCCAAGCAATTTGCGTAAAAATTGGAGAGATTGTATTTTCTAGCTGTAACTCTTTTATCGTCCCCTCTCGTATATCTTTTTCTACTACTATTGCTGGCAAAACCGCTACACCTAAATCTGCAATAACACATTGTTTAATTGCCTCTACGCTAACAAACTCAATCTTATTTGCCGGATATACGTCTTCCGCACGAAATAACTCTTCAAATAAAATCCGATACGAGCAACCGAGTTCTGTTAATAAAAGTGTTTCATTCTCTAAATCTTTTGTAGAAACGGACGGCTGTTCAAGTAAACGATGCCCTGGAGCCGCTACTACTTTTAATTCTTCTTTCATAAGTGGCTCTACATGTAAAATGTCTTCTGTTTTACATTCGTCTAAAATAAATACAAGGTCTACTTTCCCCTCCATCAATTGCTCTTTCGCATCTTTATTGGAATGCGCAGGCTTAAATATAAGCTTTATTTGGGGGAATTGCGCTTTAAACCTTTTTAATATGGAAGGGAGCCTGTATGTACATTGACTTTCTTGCGCACCAATTATTAACGTGCCTGCTATTTCCTCATCATCTTTCACAGCCATTTTTGCTTCGTTACTAAGCGCAATCATCTTATCCGCATATAGTTGAAACTTCTTTCCTGCTTCAGTTAAGAAAAGACGTTTTCCTAATCTCTCAAATAACGGCGTACCGAGCTCAGCCTCTAACGTTTTAATTTGTGCTGTCACGCTCGACTGAGCAAAATTCAATTTCTTCGCAGTTTGTGTAAAATTTAAGCTTTCTGCAGCCACTTTAAATGTAATTAATTGTTTTATCTCCATTTATTATCCCTCTTTTCAATCGGTATTTTCGATTGATTCCATCGAAATAATCTTCTTTTTCTATTGATAGTTGTATTGTATGATAAATAACATCTACAAACAATATAAATGGAGGTATTCCATATGAAAGCACTTTGTTTCGAAACATTCGGAGACGCTAATGTACTACAATATAAAGAAATACCTGATCCAATCATAAATCCAAATGAAATTCTCATACGCACGAAAACAATCGGTTTAAATTTCGCTGATATTTATAGACGCCGCGGCGATTATCATCTCGCTGGCAATCCGCCTTATATATTAGGTTATGAAGGGGCTGGTATTGTTGAGAAAGTAGGAGTTGACGTTACTACTATCAATCCCGGAGACCGCATTGCATTTGCTGACGTTCCATTCTCAAATGCAGAATTAGTTGCCGTTCCATCTGAAAAAGCAATTACGCTTCCAGATTCTATTTCTTTTGAAACAGCCGCTTCTGTCTTATTACAAGGATTAACAGCACATTATTTAACGAAAGATAGCTATCAAATAAAACAGGGTGATATAGCTTTAGTACATGCCGCAGCTGGTGGCGTTGGTCAGCTTCTTATCCAAATGATTAAACTACAGGGCGGAACAGTTATCGGCCTTACGTCATCAAAAGAAAAAGCAAAGATAGCTACGTTAGCTGGTGCTGATCACGTATTTTTATATACCGAAGCATGGCATACGAATGTACTTGAAATGACTAACGGTGCTGGAGCAAATATTGTGTATGAATCCGTAGGTTCTACATTAGAAGAAAGCTTTAAAGCAACTAAAACTGGTGGTACTGTCGTATTTTACGGAATGGCCGGCGGTAATCCTGCACCAGTTGATCCGCGTATGCTTATGGATACTTCAAAAACTTTAACTGGCGGAGACCTTTGGAACGTTCTTACTACGTATGAAGAACGTAAGCAACGCTCTACTCAATTATTTGATTGGATTACGACTGGAAAATTAAACATCGCGAATGCTACTACATTCTCTTTACAAGATGGTGCTCTTGCACATGAATTATTAGAGAGCCGAAAAAGTACTGGGAAGATTTTATTAATTCCATAACCGTTCTACTTTAAAAAGGAAAAGATAAGCATATAAAAGAGCATCGATTCCGATGCTCTTTTAGTATGGAATTTTATTAGTTTCTTTTTATTCCAGTAATTTTCGGCTCATCATATGAAATAATGTCGATGATATGGTTCAAACAAGGAATTTGATAGTGGACGAACTGCTCTTCAGGAAATATAAATTCAGCAATTGTTCCTGCTTTAATGAAATCCAAATATCTTGATTTTGAGTAAATCCTAAAAATTCTACCTTCTGAAATTTCGTAGTCATCCATTACAGTAAACGATTCATTAATAATGGAGTAAGCAACATACGTTTCAAAATCCAATTGCACAATTGGTAGATTGTCATCAACATCAATGGATGATGCTTCTATTTCAACCTCACCTGTAATTTTCATAAGTCCCTTAGTTTTGTTAACTTTGCACCTATCAATAAGTACCCTCAGTGAATTTTCTTCAGGTTCAATCAATTTGTTTAAATATATATATCCTTTAAATTCCATCAAATCTTGAAAATCCATTATTCCCCCCATTTTGAAAATCTAAAAGGAATCGTAATACACCCTGTTAAATTTCCACACTTTCTTTCCCTTTTGCAACATAACTCATATCTCCAACTGACTCGACTGTATATATTCCATCTTGATATATAATCTTCGTCACACTAGCATTTTCTACTCCAAGTTTTGTTTTACTACTGTCTATCATTTCTATTAATGCAGTTATCAAAAGCCCATGAACGACAACTAAAACGTTGCCAGCTCCATTTGTAGCAGCTTCTTCACTAATTTTATCAATCTCTGCTTTTATACGAGTAGAAAATAATTCCCAATCTTCCGCCTGTTTCGTAGGATCTGCTGCTCTAATAAGATCAATAACTTCTTGAATAGAAAACTTCATAAGTTCTTCTGGTGATGCAACGCCTGCAGCTTTTCCAACCACATCCCACATATTTTCAAGTTTTTCACCTTCAAAAATACCGAAATTTAATTCTCGCAAATCTTTTCTTTTCTCAAGTTTCAATTTTGATTGCTCACTATATTTTAATACTAAATTAGCAGTTTCAATCGCGCGGCCGCTATCACTACTGTACGCATTCGTAAAATGAATATCTTTTAATCCCGTTCCTAAATTTGTGGCTACTTCCACACCTTTTTCTACTAATGGAGAGTCTGCCCAACCTTGCGCGCGATGGTTCGTATTTAATATTGTTTTACCGTGTCTTGTAACATATAACGTAACTACATTCTCATTGCTATCTGTTTCTCGATTCTTCATTCTATTCTCTCCCTTTACATTTCTATATCAATTTTACCACCTTAATTATTCATTGAGCAAAATATAGGTAAGTGAATTTGCTTAATAAAAAAAGCTATCTTTCTGTATATCCCTACAAAAAGATAGCATCTTTTATGATTGCATTTCTTAACCAATACTCCTACTTAGCAAAAGCACTCGAATATTGTACAATTCCTTCTACACCTTGAAGAGTGTTCTCGCTTAGCTCCATCACCATAAATACTTCATCTGGCACTTCAAATGGTGCTTTTATATTCCACTCACTTGCTTTCTTAAATCCAAACTTTGGATAATACTCTTGATGCCCTAACACAACAACTGATCCGTATCCAAGTTCTTCCGCCTTTTCTAAAGCAGAAGCGATTAGTTTTCCGCCGATTCCTTTTTTCTGATGGCTTGGAGAAACTGATACTGGCGCAAGCGCTAATGAATCTACAGAAGCCCCATCTTGTTCTATTGTAATTTTCGATAACATAATGTGACCAACGATTTCCTCATCTACCGCAACAATTGATAACTCTGGAATAAATGCGTCACATTCTCTAATACGTTTTACAAGTTCATGTTCCTTTTTATCGCTAAATTCTTCATTTAAAAATGCTTGTTGTACAACTTCTTCTGTTTTTCTATAATCGTTTTTTTGTTCTTGTCTAATTGTTACCATTTTAACTTATCCTCTATTCTTTCTTATTTCTTTTTCAATTTTACGAAGCGCTTTTTTCGATCCGCGCTCCATATCGTGTTGCATTTTTCTTTCTTTATAATCCACAAATAGTGTATTTAAATCATATCCTTCTGGGTATAATTCTTTCGCCGCTACCTCTAAAGTAATACGTTTCACATTCACTTCAACAAATTCACCGTTATAATATACAACGACATTATAGAAATTATCTTTTTCCTTATATACAATCCCGAAATCGTTATGATCTAACAAATTCACACGGTCGCCGATTTTATATTTATAGTCATTTTCTCTTTTTTCTTGCACCATTTTCGGTTTTCTAATTTTACTTTCATTCACTTTTTCTATAGCGTATTCTTTATTTCCCATATACTCTTTCGCTCTTTGCAGTACATGTTCTCTCACATTCATTTTATTCGCAATCCAAAGTGCATTACTTTCACCTGATTTACCAATCACTAATTTATAAAGTGGCTCTAGTGTTTCACTATTAAATTGCATTGCTGCGTTCATAAAATCACCATGCATTTCTGAAAAGCGCTTAATTTCACCGTAATGCGTACTCGCAATTGTAATACATCCCGCAAGGTAAAATTCTTCTAAAATAGATATCGCAAGCGCCGCACCTTCATTCGGTTCTGTACCGCTTCCTATTTCGTCAAATAGTAGTAACGTATTATTATTTGACTTCCTCATAATTTCAGACAGATTTTTCATATGAGATGAAAATGTGCTTAGTGCGTTTTCAATACTTTGATTATCACCAATATCTACAAACACATTTTCAAAAATAGCAATTTCTGTTTCTTTATCTCCAGCAATGTGCAAACCTGACATTGTCGCTAATGTTAACAATCCGATTGTTTTTAGCACAATTGTTTTCCCGCCCGCATTTGGTCCTGTAATAATTAAACTTCGGTAGTTTTGACCGATTTCAAAGTTTAACGGTACTACTTTCCCACTTAAAAGCGGATGCTTACAATTCACTAAATGAATGTAGCCATGATCATTTAATTTCGGCTCTATTCCATCGATTGATTTACTAAACTTCGCTTTCGCAAATACCATATCATATTGACTAATCAATTCCATATTAATTTTTATATGATAAATATTTTCTAATACCATTCCTGATAAAGTCGCTAAAATTTGATACTCTTCCATCGCTTCTTCTGCTTTCAAACCCGCGAGTTCCGCATTTAGCTTTGTAACCGTATGCGGTTCTATAAATACAGTAGAACCTTTTGCAGAAGCTTCAACAATGCTTCCAGCAACTTGATTTTTATAGGAAGATTTAATCGGAATCGTATAGCGATCATCCTTTTTACTAATAAAGAATTCCTGAATATACTTCTTATTTGCACTACTATTTAAAAACTTCGTTAAACGTTCTTTTATTTTTCCATCTACAGAATCAATGTTATTTCGAATTCGTTTTAACTCTTTACTAGCCGCTGCATCAATGCTATTTCCTTTAATCGAAAAGTTGATTTCTTCTTCGATACTTTTAAATTCAGACATTGAATTTGCATACGAAGATAATACTGGCGCAAAGAATTCTTTATCTAACATAAATTTTTTAATCTTTCTACATCCACGTAAAAAGTCTGAAACACTCACTAACTCTTCTGGATCTAAAATCATCCCTTTTTCTAATTTTTGAATTGTACTCGCGATATTAGAAATTCCGAAAAAAGGCACATGCCCTTCCGCATCTAATATAGCTCGTGCTTCTGTCGTTTCATTTAAACGATTTCTCACTACTTTTATACTCGTACTAGGCTCTAATTTATTTATTAATTCTTTTCCTAATCCACTTACACAATATGATTTCACTATTTCCATTAATTCGTTATATTGTAACTTTTCAAAAGTCATCGTATTCATTTTGTTTCTCCTCACTATGATTGGTTTTCATCATTAATGAAGATACCTACTCATTAGATTCCAATGAGTTCTACATTATTCAATTACCATTTTTATACATCATAAATATATACAAAAAAGCTGCGGGGATACCGCAGCTTTTACATTTACAAGGCATGTGTAATAACATATGAGTAAATAAGCCATAAAAACAGATGGCAATCCCCTTATTACACGCTTTATAAAGTATTGTAGGTATCTTCATAGGTATCGAAATAAATCCATGACAAATTTAGGGGTATGATGTACATAAAAATCCCCTGTTCTTATCCGATTTATTTCATTAAATTTTTCCTATTTAGTACCTACCGCACTCACAAAAAGCACCTCTCATTAATTTATATTTTATGGTCATTGAAATCTAATTTATTGAAATCATCATACTATATGTTTTGCAAGAAGTAAAGGTGTCAGACTATTGCCTTTCACACCTGAGGAAGGACAATTTTTTCGGATAATGCTTTTTTCACTTTGTAGACTGTAAAACTTTCATATAATCAACTTTTTTCTCAAGGGTCTTTTTCGCATCTTCAGCCGTTACTATATAATCTACAGCAATATTTTGTAATACATCTTTATTAGTATTTGGCAGCTGAATCGTTATATCTTCTACACTACTTTTACTATTTTTAATCGTTTTATTAAATTCCTGAATACTTCTTGCAACCTCCGCTAATGTTTCCATATGTACAGGATTATTTACATCTAATACAGTATTACTTTTAAAAACTACCGTATAATACTGCTGCAAATTTTTCTTCGTTATTTTTTTCTCAGCATTTTTATCGAAAACAGTATCCCCAGTTTGCATTTGATCAAAAGTAAGTAAAGTGTTATTCTCTTTTTCTCCATAGTATGTATTAAATTTCTTTTGTAAATCATATGTTTTCTTTTTCATTTTATAATTGTCATTATTTACTTCTGGAGAGATTTGTCCATCAAAATAAAGTTGAAATTGCAAATGCGGTTCATCGACTTGCTGCACAGAAGCTATCCGCCCCTTTGGACCAAGGAAATCCTTTCCGTTATCCAGTGTTTCAACTCCGTTTAATTTAACAGACATACCATATTCCGCTTTTGTATAACTTTGTGCTTTTTGTTCAATTTCTTCATCCGATATATTACATGATGTTAATAGCAATAAACTAAACATTATGCTATATTTCATTTTTGTTTTTTTCATATTGCCTCTCCTTTTGCCACTACTTCCTATACAGAAATACCCTTAAAAATTTAAAATTACGATTTATATAAAGAACTTCCTCTAATAACCGCTACATCAAATTGTCTCCGCTAACATTAATAATAAAAATTCATCATCTTGCTTTAGAAAGCCCTAATAATCACCAGTGTAAAAACACCCATTTGTTATCACTTTACACTTATAGTGTAATTTTGCACTATAATCATTTTATCGTAAAGCAAATATAACATCTATTAAAATCACGTTAACAACATACTAATATTTAGTTCTATAGCAATCACAGTACGATTTTTATTATTACGAAAAACAATATATAAATCTTTTATATCCAACGCTCGATCGTACATTATAATTTTTAAAGCCTTCCCATTTCAGGCAAGGCTTTTTAATTTCCAGCAGGGATTTTTTGCAATTTGTTGTATTTCATAGTTATATAGGAATATAACTCATATTTAGAAAGAAAATGATTATGACTGAACTTAAAGATCGACTACAAGTAGCTGATAAAGAGAAATGGGATTTAACGAATACTTACCATATAATTGAAGATTAGGAAAGCGATTTTCATAAAATTGAAGTATTAACGAAAGAATTACACGAGTTATTGGTGGTTCCGGGGTAAGAACTACATCCGCTAGAACCGATCTACTACCTTTAAACCAAGGAGATGTCCTTCGAGTACGAATAAGAGAAGCCATAGGTGACATTATTTATTCCAATGCATCTCTTGTTGTTTCAAAAGTCGACTAGTTCATTTATTAAAATAAAGATTTAGGAATGATAACAATGTAAAAAGAAGAGGAAACTTATATTTCAGTCTACCTCTTCTTTTTCATCACCAATTTACTGCTGAACATATATGGAAACTGAGCCTCCACTTACATGGAATTGCCCCCATCCATCTTTATTAATTGTTACAGTATCTGTTTGATTACCCGTAATATCGTACCATACTTCCCCAGCGTTATTCTTTCCAACATCCATCCACTTTGATCCTCCTGGTCCATCGGAGAGTAATGCCGCTAAACCAGAATTAGCATGTACACCATCGCCTTCTCTTGTCCAGCCAATCACATCTGGATGGTCTAAATAATCACGCTGCGTACCATATGCAAAGTTTTTTCGTGCCGTCAAAATTGGATCAATTTTATCTTTTAACGCTGGAATTTCATAACTACTATTTCCGCTTGTCCCATAGTAATCACCATAGAAAACTGAAGGATAGCCCTCTGCACGAGTTAAAATAAATGCATATGCCAGCGGCTTAAACCACGGACTTACTACAGATTCCAATGACTGCCCAGGTTGAGAATCATGATTCTCAACGAGAGTAACTGCGAGTGCAGGATGATTTTTCATTACTGTTCCATTTAAAATATTTCTCATATCATAATTCCCATTTCCTGTTGAAGCATAATGAAAATTGTAATGAAGCGGTGCATCAAATACAGATTGATTATAATTGACTTTCGCCAAATAATTGTTTAAAGTCTGGATATCATTTTGCCAATATTCAGCCACCGTAAACATTTCTTTCCCCGTTTGCTGTCTGACATGATTTACCCAATCGCGTAAATATTCATGATCAATATGTTTAACAGCATCTAAACGAAAGCCATCTAAATTTAATTCATTCGCATACCACGTTCCCCAATTTTTCATCTCCTTCGCAACATCAGGATGATCAAAATCAAGATCTGCATACATCAAATAATCATAATTCCCATTCTCGCTAGACACTTCCCAGTCCCACGCTTTACCTATACCCCTAAATTTATAAATTCGATTTAATTTCCTTCCTTCATCCCAATCCGTTCCGTCAAAATGATACCATTTCCATTTGAAATTAGAATAAGAATCTCCGCGTCCTGGAAAGTTAAACCCCGTCCATGCATTAATTTCATAATCACCTGACACTTCAATATTTCGATTGTTTCGGTCTACCTCTACAGCTGTTACGGTTTCAGTATAATCAGCCCCACCTTTATGGTTCATAACTACATCACCATACACATCTATGCTTTGCTTATGTAAAGCTTCAATTGCAGATTTCAACTGTGCTTTTGTCCCATATTTCGTCCGCACCGTTCCTTTTTGATTGAATTCCCCCAAATCATATAAATCATACGCTCCATATCCTACATCATTTTGTGAAGTCCCTTTATATGCAGGTGGTATCCATACAGATGTAATTCCTTTATGGGCTAAATTTTCAGCATCAGAACGCAAACGATTCCAATGATTCCCATCATTCGGAGCGTACCACTCAAAATACTGCATTAATGTTCCATTGTTTATCGTTGCTGCTTCCGCCTTATTCCCCTCATATATATTAGGAAAAAGTAAAATAAACAATAAACAGACTACCATAATCCTTTTCAACATATTTACACCATCCCCTTCAAGAAAACGTTTGCATAATTCATTAAAATTATTATAATATTCGTTCTACAGTTAGTAAAGTAGTAATCTTTTAATCTCTCACATTATTTTTCATGTAACTTCACATATTCCACAAGTACCCCCACATAGTTTAAATTTCACATCTTACTCAATTTTGTTTACAATTTACCTATAAAAGCATAACGGAGGGATTTCAATGACAGACTTTCAAAAACAATTTTTTGCACGATTAAATATAGAGAATAAAGAAATAGTTTCTTTTGAAGATTTGTCTCACATTATGTATGCAATGTCACAATCTGTCCCTTTTGAAAACTTAAATATTCTCGAAAACAACTTTACAGAAACATCGAAAGAAAATCTTGAGCAGAAAATTTTATTAAACAACCGTGGTGGCCTTTGTTATGAATTGAATCCGGCTATGTATTACTTCCTTAAAGACTCTCGATTCAATGTTCATCTCGTTTCAGGAACAGTTTATAACACTGCAAACTCTATATGGGCTGTCGATTCTGGACATATCGCAACCGTTTTAAAACATCATAATGAACTTTATTTAATTGAAGTTGGATTCGGATCATATCTACCCCTTGCCCCTGTTCCTTTCTCAGGTGAGATCGTTCATTCTGTAACAGGCGACTATCGTATTCGTAAAGAAACGACTGAAAAAGGTAATTATATTTTAGAAATGCGTAAAAACGATGAATTTCTAGATCAATCTTCTACTGATGATTGGATAGTAGGCTATGCATTTTACTTGGAAGAAGTGGATGAAACAAAGGTAAATGCAGCGCAAAAAATCATTGTAGAACACGAGAAATCACCTTTTAATAAAGTTCCTTTAATTGTAAAGCTAACCCATGACGGGCACATATCCTTAACAAAAGATAGTCTGACAGTAACGAAAAATGATAAAAAAACAAAAGAAACCATTACAGAAGAGCAATATACAAATCTTCTACATTCGAAGTTCGGAATAACATTATAACTTCTAAAGCCTTGCCATTTCCGGCAAAGCTTTTTATTTTCCAGCAGGGATTTTTTGCAATTTGTTGTATTTCATAGTTATATAGGAATATAACTACATATTTAGAAAGGAAATGATTATGACAGAACTTAACGATCGACTACAAGTAGCTGATAAAGAAAAATGGGATTTAACGGATATTTACCATACAATTGAAGATTGGGAAAACGATTTTCATAAAATTGAAGTATTAACGAATGAATTACACAAGTTTAATGGAAATATTAACGATGGCAATAGTTTATTAGCCTATTTAACAAAGGGTGAAGAAATATCTAGCATAATATCTTTAATGTTCGCTTATGCACGATTACAATCTGATCTTGACACACGCGATACTGACGCCCAATCCCTTGTCGATAAAGTATCACAATTACACGTGAAAGTAAGTGCGGCTAAATCTTTCTTTTCTCCATTCTTACTTAGTATAGATGAAAACACATTACATTCTTACATAGAAGAAGCAGAAGGCTTACAATATTATAAAGAAGACTTATTCGAATTATATCGTTATAAAAATCACGTTTTGAATAAAGACCAAGAAGAGATTTTATCACAAATGGGTGAAGCACTCTCCTCTCCGCAGCATACATTTGGTATGTTAAATAATGCAGATATAATTTTTGGTGAAGTGACGACTGATGATGGAGAAAAAGTAAACTTAACACGCGGAATGTATGCAAAGTTAATAGAAGATGAGAATCGTGAGAAACGTAAAGAAGCTTATAAAGCTTATTACAAACCGTATGTTCAGTTAAAAAACTCCATTGCTTCTACTTTATCTGCGGCTATTAAAAATAATGTTACTGTTTCAAAGCTACGAAAATATCCATCAGCTTTAGAAAAATCATTATTTGGCGATATGGTTCCGAAAGAAGTATATGAAAATTTAATCGATACGACGAAAAAAAACATTCAATCATTACATACATATAATGAGCTTAGAAAAGAAAAATTAAATGTAGATGAACTACGACAATACGACTTGAGTGTTGATTTAGTAAAAGGTGTAAAACAAGACATTCCATACGACGAAGCGTTTGACATAATGATCGCGTCACTCGCTCCTTTAGGTGAAGAATATATTGAAACATTAAAAAGCTTTAAGGATAAACGCTATATAGACGTGAGAGAAACACCTGGAAAACGTTCTGGCGCTTATAACTTTGGTGTATACGGTGTTCATTCTTTCATTCTTTTAAATCATCATGATGATTTAAATAGCCTTTTCACTCTTACTCATGAATGCGGTCACGGTATGCATACGCATTACTCACACGGATACCAACCAAGAATTTCTGCACACTATTCCATTTTTGTCGCAGAAGTCGCTTCTACCGTAAATGAAGTGTTATTAATTCACTATTTATTAAAAGAAGCGAAAGAAACGAACGTACGTAATCATTTAATTAACTACTTTATCGATAGCTTTAAAGGTACTTTCTTTACACAAATCATGTTTGCAGAATTTGAAAAAATCACACATGAAATGGCTCAGCAAGGTAAACCATTAAACGCCCAAGTCTTTAGCGAAATTTATGAAAAGCTATTTAGAGAATATAACGGTGATTCACTTGTATTTGATGAAGAAGTAAAATATGGATGGTCTAGAATCCCTCATTTCTATCGTCCATTTTACGTGTACAAATACGCAACTGGATTCGCCTCTGCCATTCAAATTGCCGATAAATTATTAAGCGGTGATCCAAATGCACAGAAAAACTATATCGAATTCCTTAAAGGCGGAAGTTCCGACTATCCATTAAACCTACTGAAAAAAGCCGGTGTTGATTTAACTACGCCAGAACCGATTGAAAGTGCATTAAATCGCTTTACTCAACTTGTTGAAGAGTTTTCAGCATTATAAAAAGCATGCAGAGTGTATACTCTGCATGCTTTTTTCATTTCGGTTACGTTATGCTAAATGCTGCTGCGTCACACAGTGAATCATCCCACCATACGCATACAATTCATTTATATAAATACCAACAATCCTTCTTCCTGGAAACTGCCCTTCAATGATTTGAAGTCCTAACTTATCATGTTCATCACCATATATAGGAACCAATACAACTTCATTTCCAATATAAAAGTTCAAATATGAGCCCTTACAGTCTGCTTCTTTTACAACACTTCTTGTTACTGGTACTGGGATGAGTTGAAATGGACTTCCATCTATATTTCTCGCTTGTCGCAATTCTTGATAATGCTTTTCTTGCGCATCCAAAAGGTACGCCTCTCCTTCCCCGAAAGGATCATATTCATAAAGAATCGTATTTTCATTTACAAAACGCGCTGCCCCATCAATATGGTAATCCGTATCTTCATCATAATTATCCTCACCGCGAATACCAGTTATCCATATGAAATTCGTTACTCCCAAATACTTCGTTAACTCCATTTCAATCTCTTCCTGACTTAGTGTGGGATTTCGATTTTCATTTATAATAGAAGTTTTTGCCGCCATTAAGGTTCCATTTCCGTTTATCTCTATTCCTCCACCTTCTAGACAGACACTTGATTCAACTTTTGGAATGCTATATATTTCACTTATTTCGGCCGGAATAACAGCATCATTTTCATACGGATATTTATCCCCCCAACCATTAAAAATCCAGTGTGTTAAGTAGAGACTCCCCTCCTTATCTTTGACAAAGATCGGTCCATTATCTCTTATCCAAATATCATCAGTTTCTTGAATTAAGAAATCAATTTTATCCATATTCACTTTCGCTTCCATTAACTTCGATTGGACATGTACTTTTTCTTCCTCATCAAATACAACTATATGCACATTTTCTCCGTAATGAAGCTCCTTAGCCATCGCTACCCAAATACCATCTAACTTAGCTCTATAACCTTCACCTCTATGAGTTCTATCATGAGGCCATTGAAGCCATGTCCCCTCATGATTTTCCCACTCAGCAGGCATATGAAACAAACTATTCTGTATATTCATCATACATGTTCACCCCTTCTTTGAATGTAAGTTCAGTTTAAACTTTGACATCGTGTTAAGGTCAACAGAAATATCTTTATTTTACTTGCGGAAACTTTATAAGATCACTCGCTATTTCTCCTTATGATAAACTACTTCCCCTTGTAAAACAGTCATTAAAACTTTCGCATTTGGAATCTTATCGACACTCATTTTAGTAATATCCTCATTTAGTACTACGATATCCGCTGATTTCCCTACTTCAATCGAGCCAGTAATATTATCAAGACCTAATGCTTTAGCTGGCTTAATTGTATAAGCATCGATAGCTGCATGTACATCAGACAAGCCTTTCTCATCAATACTTAATGCATTCGAAATTGTCACAAGTGGATTCAGTTCGTTTACATCCCAATCACTACTAAGTGATACATTCGCGCCCGTTCCCCAAATTTTCCCTAACGGCATAATTCGTTTCATTTGCTGATCTGTAAAATACGTACTTGCCCAGCTTTGTTTAGGATCTTCCGCAAAATCATGACCTACTTGAAAATCAGCACTAACCCCTAAATGAGCAAAACGTTTTATATCACTATCTTCTACCATCTCCACGTGCGTGAGCGTATAAGGCTGATTCGCCCCTTCTTTTTTCGCTGCTTCAATTGCATTTAAACTCTCTCTTACCCCGCCGTCTCCAATTGTGTGAATGAGTGCACCGTAACCAAGTTTATTAAGTTCTGTTAACCACCATTTCATTTTTTCTTCTGGAATATAGTTCAAACCATACGGGGTTCCTTTAAACCACTCAAATTTATATTTTTCAAGCGTTTTAGCTGTACTATTAATACTAATTCCATCACTATACATCTTCACTTGATTGATGAGCATGCGGGACGACAGATCATCACGCTTAATTTTTTGGAAATACTCCATTTGTTCTGCTTCATTTAAATTCGGATACACCCATGGACGAAGTACTACTCGCGACGTTAGCTTTTTCTCATCATTTACTTTATTCCAAACATCTAACCAGCCTCGTTTCCAATAGAGACGTCCATCACCGACTGTAGTAATACCATTCTTCGCAACTTCATCTAAGCCGTCCAGCAAACCTTCATAATTTTTTTCAAACAGATTCGGTTGGGAATTCCATGCTTTTTCCATCACAATATCTCCAGCTGTATCATAAAGAATACCAAACGGTTCTCCTGTTTCTGGATCCCGAATAATTCTTCCGCCTTGCGGATCTTTCGTATCTTGATTTATACCAGCCAACTCCAATGCTTTCGAGTTAACCCATACAGAATGAGAGGTTCTTTCCATAATTAATACTGGGTTATTAGGAAATAACTCATCAAGAACTTGTAATGGAGTTTGCTGTTCTGATTTTTCGTCCATATCTTTTAATAGCTCTTCCAAACTAAACCCAGTTCCGCTTACCCATTCCCCTGTCTTTACATCTTTTTTACAAGCCTTTAAATACGAGCGTTGTTCTTGCAGCGAAGCATCTGGTGAAACGCTACAATTCCCCGCTGCTGGTGATTTCGCTTCAAAAATATGATTATGATTGTCCACAAAACCAGGAAGGATTTGACGTCCTTGTAAATCTATCACTTTCGTATCTTTATTAATCAACTCTTCTACATCCTTATTTGAACCGACAAAAGTGATTTTCCCATCTTTAATCTCTACAGCTTCTGCCATTTCTTTCTTTTCATTAGAAGTATAGATTGTACCATTTTTAAACACTACATTTTTAGGCAACTGACTAGGTAGAGCAGAGCTACCATTCCCACCTTCTCCTACTTCAGGCGTACACGCTGAAATCCATACCATACTAAGAACCAGACAAATAAGTAAGATTTTTCTTTTCATATTCTTTCTCCTTTTTATTATGATAAATCGCTCTCGTATATAGAATAAGGATTGACATAATGTTAATGTCAATCCTTATTCTCATTCTATTTTCGTAACTAAAAAACAAATTTGTGTCACATACTCCTCTACTAAACAATCACATTCAGGTCCCTTTATATAGACCTCATATGGCGCATTGTCTATTACATAACCATTTCTTTCCACCCATTCTTCTAACGCTATATAAGCGTAACCTATATAGTCATAACTACCATAATGCATAGTAGTAACGATTTGATGCCCATTTAGCTTTTTTATTTCACACTCTTGTAATACACCTTTATTGTCATCATCCATAATCGGAATTCTTAATTCAATATCACTGTGATTTGGAATATACTCTTTATCATAAAAAACTACGGATGGAGAACCGACTATTTGAAAGCTATTTTTTTGTACATTTTCATATAAGTCATAAAAATAATCATCCATATCATCTATATCTATTTGTAATCTTTGAGCAATTACCGTTATTTCATTTCTCATTCCAATTAATATATCGTAACTTCTATGACGAGCAATATTAAGACCATTGTTCATACTTACCATTTCATTCATTTCAGAAATAACCTGTAAATTTTGTTTCACCTCATGAGACAACTCTATAATTTGCGCTTGCATATGTTTAATAAATGAATTTTGATCTGCTGACTGGAGAATGACTTTAATTTTCGGTAAAGGAAACTTGTACTCTCTCAGCTTTTTAATTTTCAATGCTATTTCTAACTGCCCTTGCTCATAATATCTATATCCATTTACCGGATTCACATATGCTGGTTTTAATATCTCCTCTTTATCATAATGCCTTAGCATTCGTGTACTCATTTTACAAATCCGTGAAAATTCAGTAATTGTATACATATAAATACCCCTTGAATATATTTTCTTATATAAACTTATTTATTAAAACCAATCAAATATTTTTCTGATTGAAGAACCTTCATTCTGATCGTTCAGCTTTTTCATTTTTGAAGGTAACAAATGACTAGGACAATACCACGTTAAACAATTCATCGCGCCTCCCATTGTCGATATTTCTCCTACATGAATTTGAATAGCTTGTTTCTTAGTATGTTGTTGAATATATCGTAAAACTTCCCCATCTTTAGCTAATCCAAACTTAGGAATGTAAATCGTATCACATGTTTCTAACATATTTATATATAACCCTTTTGCCGATGCTATTTCTTGATCATATTGTCCTTTCTCTGTATATGAAGAAGGAACAACTATAAATTCAGCTTCTGGCATTTGCTCTTGAATAATTTCTTGAACATTATATCTAAATTCATGATCTCCTAAAAAATCACTAATAAACATTGTATGTTCATCAATAAATTTAACCATTCCATCTGCGTGTGCAAGTACATCTCCTTCTTCAGCAGGAATAATAATAACCCGACTCACATCTAAATCCCATTCCAGTTGCTCTATAATTTCTTCTTCCGTCCAATCATAATTATCATCAAATATGCGTTCCGTTAATATAACGGTATCTTTTTTATTCCAAATAAGATTTCCACCGTCTAATATCAATGGAGATGTCACATATTCAAAGTCGTTCTTTTTCAACCATTTATTAAATTGTTGATCTAAATATCGTCCTTGATCTTTCGGTAAGTAATTTGGTTGATATTTAAATTTAACTAGATGATTTGTTACAACTGGTGCAACATCTCTTAGCCAAATATCATCATACTCAAAAAAGCTTGTATGAAAGTCTTGCTCTTCAACAGATAAAGATATAAGTTGATCGGTAAATGCTTTATTTTCATTTAAGTATTCATTAAAATAAATAATGTCTTCATAAAATGGTTGATAATATTCATTCGATTCGTCTGGTATTGCAGTAAAAATAATTCCATTATGTTGTTGTTCCATATTATTTACCTCACTTTTTAATAATGATTGAATAACTGTTTTCAATAAGCCAACTATTCCCCAATTCATTTCTCTTTTCATTACAATTTTTGAAACGTGCACATTTCATGAACGGATTATAGCACGGAGAAATATTATATATTTATATAAAAAATATAAAGCCGTCGCTAAGCCGTAAACTGACTCTTGACAAGATTTTAAAATTTCAATCGTCGTACACAATGAAGG